>NZ_CDWWEW010000053.1:0-18897 GCF_977966315.1 Frankia sp. CeRuru1 | reverse complement strand
CTGGAAAGCAAGGAAAGTCCACGGCCCGGCAGGCACGGACGTGGACGCGGAGACCGACCCGGTCCGGGAGACGGTGGCGGCCGTGCTGCGGTTCGCGGCCACGGAGATCGTGCCGCGGCTCGCCCGGACCACCGACGAGGTCACCGCCGTGCTGCACGCCCTCGACGGCGGCTACGTCCCGGCCGGTCCCAGCGGCTCGCCGCTGCGGGGCCTGGTCAACGTGCTGCCCACCGGGCGGAACTTCTACTCGGTCGACCCGAAGGCCATCCCCAGCCGGCTCGCCTGGGAGACGGGCCAGGCAATGGCGACCTCCCTGCTCGAGCGGTACCGGGCCGACACCGGCACCTGGCCCGAGTCGGTGGGCCTGTCCGCCTGGGGAACCAGCGCGATGCGCACCTCCGGCGACGACGTGGCCGAGGTGCTCGCCCTGCTCGGCATCCGCCCGACCTGGGACGAGGCGTCGCGGCGGGTCAGCGGGCTCGAACCGATCGACCTCGCCGAGCTCGGCCGGCCCCGCATCGACGTCACCGTGCGCATCAGCGGCTTCTTCCGGGACGCGTTCCCGCACGTGGTGGTGATGCTCGACGACGCGGTCCGGCTCGCCGCCGGCCTCGACGAGGCCGACGAGGACAACTTCGTGCGCGCCCACGCCCGTGCGGACCTCGCCGGGCACGGCGACGAACGGCGGGCCACCCTGCGCATCTTCGGCTCCCGGCCGGGGGCGTACGGCGCCGGGCTGCTGCCTCTGATCGACAGCCGTAACTGGCGCGATGACGCCGACCTCGCCGAGGTGTACGCGACGTGGGGCGGCTATGCCTACGGCCGCGGGGTCGACGGCATCCCCGCCCGGGAGGACATGGAATCGGCCTATCGGCGAATCGCCATTGCCGCGAAGAACGTCGATACCCGCGAGCACGACATCGCCGACTCCGACGACTACTTCCAGTACCACGGCGGCATGGTCGCGACCGTACGCGCGCTGACCGGCCGGGCGCCGGCTGCCTACATCGGCGACAGCACCCGGCCGGAGGCGGTCCGCACCCGGACGCTGTCCGAGGAGACCTCCCGGGTCTTCCGCGCCCGGGTGGTGAACCCGCGGTGGCTCGCGGCGATGCGCCGGCACGGCTACAAGGGGGCGTTCGAGATGGCCGCCACCGTCGACTACCTGTTCGGCTACGACGCCACCGCCGGCGTGGTCGCGGACTGGATGTACGAACGGCTCGCCGCAACCTACGCGCTGGACCCGGAGAACCAGAAGTTCTTCGCCGAGTCCAACCCCTGGGCGCTGCATGGCATCACCGAACGGCTGCTGGAGGCCGCGGCGCGCGGCCTGTGGGAGCACCCGGAGGCCGCGACTCTCGACGCGCTGCAGGAGCTGTACCTGCGCACCGAGGGCGACCTGGAGGACGGTCCCACCGGCGACGCCTGAGATCGCCGGGTCCGGCCAGCTTGGAGTGCGGCAAGGCCGGAGGGCGGCAAGGCCGGAGGGCGGCGGATGGTCGGCGGCGGACAGGTGGCGGGCCAACTCACGGTTCCGACCGTCGCGAATCCGGGAAAATGTCTCTGGTGCGGACGACACTTCTGCTCGTGGGCGACGAGGCCGCCATGCACCGGGACCTCGTCCCCGCCCTGCTCGGCGAGGGGTACGCCGTCGAGATGGCCGGCAGCGGCGAGGCGGCGCTCGCCGACCTGGTCGCCCGACCCGCCCAGGTCCATCTGGTCCTGGCCCGCCTGCCCCCGGTCCCGGCCCGGCGGACGGGTTCGACCACGGACCCTGCCTCTCCGCCGCCGGACGGCTGCCCGGACACCGTCCCAGCCTTGATTGAACCGATCAAGCAGATCAAATCGGTCAAACCGGTCGACGCGCGAGCGGGCGCCCCGGCCATCGACGGGCTGGAGTTCTGCCGCCGTCTGCGCGCCGCCGGGGATCTTCCCCTCATC
Organism: Frankia sp. CeRuru1; assembly: GCF_977966315.1. Taxonomy (NCBI): domain Bacteria; kingdom Bacillati; phylum Actinomycetota; class Actinomycetes; order Frankiales; family Frankiaceae; genus Frankia; species Frankia sp. CeRuru1. The sequence continues at coordinate 16,956 of NZ_CDWWEW010000053.1, read as the reverse complement.
ATGGTTGCCGGGCGGTCGGATCCCGCCGGGATCGTCGCGGGACTGGAGGCCGGGGCGGATGACTGTGTCACTGCTCCCCCCGTCACCGCCGAGGTGCTGGCGCGGATCCGGGCACTGCTACGCCGTGCCCGCCCGGGACAGTCGACGGCCAGCGCGCTCAGCGTCGGCGAGCTGCAGATCCGGCCGGCCGAGGGCGTGGTCAGCCGGCGCGGCGAGGACCAGCACCTCACCCGGACCGAGTTCCTTCTGCTGTGTGAGCTGGCTGTCGCGGGTGGCCGGGTCGTCTCCCGCAAGCAGCTCCTGGAACGCGTCTGGGGGCACGGCCACTTCGGCGGCACCAGAATGCTGGACGTCCACGTGCGCCGGCTACGGCGCAAGGTGGAGGCCGACCCGTCCGCGCCCACCCACATTCTCACCGTGCGTGGGGTGGGTTACCGCGTCTGCTGCTCGTCGCCGACCTCACGCGTCGCGGCTCCTCTCCCGACTCCCGTTCTCACGGCTCCAGCGCCACCATCGGGGAATCGGGCGACGCGGAACCCGCCGCCGCGGCGGACTCGACCGGGCCTCGCTATCCGTTGACGGATGACATGTCGGGGTAGCGGGTGCCCGCCACGTCCGCCCCCGCCGCGCCCAATCGCTCCGCCTCGGCGGCCGTCAACGTGATGCTGGTGGCTGCGACGTTGTCCTTCAGGTAGCGGCGCCGCTTCGTGCCAGGGATCGGCACGACGTCGTCGCCCTGGTGGTGCACCCATGCCAGCGCGAGCTGCGCGGGGGTCACGTTCTTCTCCGCGGCAAGCTTCTCGATCTCGGCGAGCACGGCGAGGTTGGCGTCGAAGTTGTCGCCGTGCATCCGCGGCAGGTGCTGGCGGAAATCGTCGGCGGCGAAGTCCGCGGCCGAGCGGAAGGTGCCGGTCAGGAAGCCACGCCCGAGCGGGCTGTAGGAGATGAACCCGAGGCCGAGTTCCCGCAGGGTCGGCAGGATCTCGGCCTCCGGCTCGCGGGACCAGATCGAGTACTCGGTCTGCAGGGCCGTGATCGGGGCGACGGCGTGGGCACGACGGATGGTAGCCGGTGCCGCCTCCGAGAGCCCGAGGTACCGCACCTTGCCGGCGCTGACCAGCTCGGCCATCGCGCCGACGGTATCCTCGATCGGCGTCTTCGGGTCGACCCGGTGCTGGTAGTACAGGTCGATGTGGTCGACGCCGAGGCGACGCAGGGAGGCGTCGCAGGCCGAGCGCACGTACTCCGGACGGCCGTCGATCCCCCGCGCCGTCGGGTCGGCGGGGTCACGGATGATGCCGAACTTGGTGGCCAGCACCACCTCGTCCCGGCGGCCGATGATCGCCCGTCCCACGAGTTCCTCGTTGCGGTACGGGCCGTACATGTCCGCCGTGTCCAGCAGCGTCACCCCGAGGTCGAGCGCCCGGTGGATGGTGGCGACCGACTCGGCGTCGTCGCCAGCGCCGTAGAACTCCGACATTCCCATGCAGCCCAGACCCTGGACGGAGACCTCCAGGCCCTGGCTTCCTAGCGCGACCTTGCGCATCAGCGGACGGTCCTCTCCTGGTAGACGTCTTGATAAATGCCAATTTTGACGTTGATGGCGGTGAGGTTGCGCTGCACCTCGTCGAGGCGCGCCAGGACCCGGCGGCGATGCTCGGTCAACAGGGCGAGACGCTCCGCCTCGTTCCCCTCCCCGGCGCGCACCAGCTCGGCGTAGCGCGCCATCTCCCGGATCGGCATGCCGGTGAGCCGCAGCTTGGTCAGGAACGTGACCCAGCGGACGTCCTCGACGGTGTAGCGCCGATGGCTCGACGAGGCACGGGCGACCGGGTCCCGCATCAGCCCCGCCCGCTCGTAGTACCGCAGCGTGTGCGCGCTGACTCCGGTGGCCGCGGCGGCCTCGGCGATCGTGAGGGTCCCGGCGGCCTCCGGTTCACCCCCCGGACCGACCGCGAACGGATCAACGGACCGGTCGCATCCATCCGGGCGGACCGCCGGGCCCAACCGCGCGCACCAGCCCTGATCCGGCTCCGCCACCATGACCGGAGACGGTGTCACGGCCGGAGACGGCGTCACGGCCGGAGACGGCGTCACGGCCGGAGGGGAGGACGTCACCGTGGGCGCCTCGATCGTGGCCATACGAAGACGCTAGGACTTGGAGTGCGCACGAAGTCAACGCGGGCCCGCGGAAACTCGCTGTTCCGGATTCGCCGACTGCGTCATCGCGAACGGAGCGGGATGCGGCCGTCAACCGCCCACACCGACTGTCGACGCCGGGTCGTCACACCGCGGGCCGCGTGGGGGCACGGCATACCCCCGGCGGGACGGCCTCCCCGCCGTCGGGTTACCGCCGGGCACCGACCGGCAGCGGCCTCGTCTCGAGAGATCGCCACGAGCAATCCGGATGGCCGGGGCCTCCCGCCGCGATCCACCGCGCGAGCGTGCGCGGGTCAGGGGTGGACCCGGTCAGCTCCCGAATCCGGACGCTCAGGGCCAGCAACGCCTCGGGGTGGTCGAGGTAGAGCCGGCGCTCCAGTCCCCCGGCCCGTCTGGCCAGCACCAGGGCCAGCCCCGCGAACGACTCCGCCCGCCCCGGACGGGCCTGCAGCTCCCGGCGGAACTCCTCGGCCGCGCGGCCGAGGTCTCCGCGCACGTAGAGCAGGTCCCCGAGGGTCGCGTTGACGGGCCAGGCCGCCGGATCGAGCCCGGCAGAACCAGCGAACCCGGCAGAACCAGCGAGCCCGCCGAACCGGTCGGGCCTGGCGAACCGGTCAGGCCTGGCGAACCGCAGCGAGGTCAGCGCCTGCCGGGCGTGGCGGTGCGGGCTGTACGGCTCGGTCTGGGGGACGAGGCGGGACGACGGCGGTACCGGCCGTCCGCAGGGCCGACCGGCCGCCCAGTCCCGCGCCCATCTCTCGATGTGGTCGTGGTCGGGCCGGCGGTTGCGCAGCCGCCAGACGACGGCGATGTCGCGCAGCACGGTGGCGGCGGTGGTAGTAACCGCGATCGGCAGGTCAGCGGCGATCCAGACGTCGATCCTGGCGCCCAGGGCCGAGACGAACCGGCGGCCCGCCTCGGTGAGCCCGGCCGCCTCCCGCAGCACGGGCAGCACCGCCGAGACCGCGTCCCGGCACCAGGCGAACTCGTACGCCGCGCCCAGATCCGACCCGGCGCCGTCCCGGGCCCACCGCCCCGCCCAGAAGGCCGCGATCTGGGCGAAGGCGAAGGCGCCGTGCAGCAGCGGGGCGAGTGGCCGGGGGTCGGGCCGCCAGGGAGCGTAGTGCATGGAGCCGTCGTGCGGGCCGATCAGGGGCGCAAGATCGCTCAGCATCTCCAGTCTGGTGTGCGCCGCCTCATGCACGACGGCGACGGCAAGCCACAGCGCGTCGGTCGGCGGGCTGACCATCAGCGCGCCGAGCGCGTCGATCACGGTGACGCCGGTGCCGGGCCGATCCGGGACCTCACGCAACGGGACCAGCGCCGACAGGACCGCGGCGGCCTCCTCCGCCCGCGCCCCGTCGTCGCCCGCGAGCACGCTCCAGGCGCCGTCGAGCAGGCGCTGCCACCGGGCCGCCGCCGCCTCATCGCAGCGCGTGGCCACGGCCAGGGGAAGCGTGTCCGCGGCCCGGAACGGGTCGGTGTCCTCCAGCGTCAGCGCGATCCGGTGACCGTCGACAGTGCTCGACAGCGTGCGCGCCGGGGTCCAGCCGTCACCACCGGCCGGTCCCCGCCCGGGGCTGCCACTCAGCGTCACCCGCCGGTCGGACACGTGCGCGACGCCCCAACCGCTCGTGACCCCCGACCCGACGACGCCCACCGTGGGGATCGGCACCAGCCCGTCGATGATCCGCACCGGCACCCGGCACGGCATCCGGGCCCGCAGGGCGGCGGCCACCGCGATCCCACCCACGTAACCGAGGCGGTCGAGGTCGGGTCCGGCCGACCCGTGCCAGCACCGCCGCAGGCTGCCGGCGAGCCAGGTCCCGATCGTCGGGTGCAGGAGCAGGTCGTGGACGGCGTCGCGGGCCCGCCGCTGAGCGTCCCCGAGCACGCGGAGCGCCTCATCCACACAGGTGCGTGTCGCGTCGTCGAGGTCGGCGTTCTCGAGGCCGCGTAGCAGCGCCCACAGCATCAGCATCCGTTTGCTGATCTGACCCCGCAGCAGCTCGCGCAGCGGTGCGGCACCCGGCGGCCCGCCCGCCACGGCCTCGATGTCCCGCGGGGTGATCCGGTGCCGGGCGGCGGGTGGGGAGACCACCCGACGGGCGGGCCGCCGAGAGGCGGATGTCATGGCGCCACCGGGCGTCATGGCGCCACCGGGTGCGGGCCGTCCGCCCGGACAGGCGGCGGCCCTGGGCGGACGCGGCGGCTTCGAGGGGTCGGTGCCGTCCGGCATCTCCCCGAAGGATGTGGTCCTGGGCAGGTAGCCGGCCAGGTCCAGATCCCCGCCCAGGGCCAGATCCCCGCCCAGGGCCAGGGCGACGTCCTCGGGCAGCGGCCCGCCCGGGTGGCCGATCCAGGCGGCGATCCAACGCTGCCATTCTCCCGAGGGTGGGCCCGCGAGGAAGGCAAGCTGGTCGGCGTCGACCTCGCAGAGATCCACCAGACCGGACGGCACGGGCATCAGATCGTGGGCCATGAATGTGGGGCCTCCCCACCAACGGGTATGCGCCGGCGCGACGCGGGGACCTGCTCGACGAAGAATACGCGAGGACATCGACGATGATCCCGTCCATCGACGGGATTCACCTGGCGTCATCTGACGCCTTTCAACGGCTGTCCGAAGCCGTCAGTCGGCGGACGAGCAACTGGAAGCGGCGGTCGGCTTCGGACACCCGACGCTGATCCAGGGTGACGCCCATCAGGAACTCGTCACGGCTGAGGCGATGAAAGTACAGCGCGCCCTTCTCCACGTCGAGAACGGTGCGGGTCAATCGGCGGTTCAGGACCGATCGCAGCAGACCGTCGAGCAGATCGCTCAGGGCGAGGAACTCGGCGGCGACCTTGACGAAACCCTCCCGGCGGGCCTCCCGGCTCAGACCGACGAAGAATTCGTTGAGGTCGTCGTGGTCCATCAGGTCGGCGGCGCTCACCGTGCCGCCGCGCACCAGGGCCATGTACTGGAGGTCACCGGGCTTCAGGACGCTGACGGCCTGGGCCTGGAACTCCTCCTCCCGCGAGTCCCCGGCGGGTGACCAACGCCGTTTGATCAGCGATGCCCAGGGATTGGCGAACACCGGCGCCGACGGCCTCGGCAGCGACACGAATGGATGAGAGCCGGTGTCCGGGCTACCGTCGGCGCGGGTGGGCGACGGAAGGAACGTGCCGTCCCCCCGGTGATAGCCGCCGTAGTTAGGGTCGCCGACCCCCCGGGCCGCCCGGATTTCCGTCGCGGTCCGCGAGAGCGTCAGGTCAGCGGACTCGATGGCGCCCGCGCCGAGGGAGACCCCGACGATGTACTGCCCCTCGTCGACGTCGAAGTAGAGCACCGCCCGATCCTGCGCGGCGAAGACCGTCCGGATCAGCCGCCCGTTGGCGAGACCGGCCAGCGAGGTGTTCAGCTCCGTCATCCGGTGGTTCAGCTGCCGGCCGATAATCTCGTAGTCCCGGCGGGCCCGTTCCACCGTGCGTGAACCATGGAAATAGTCGGCCAGCCGCGGATGGTGCAGAAGGTCGGCCGACACCGTCGGCAATCCGTGGACGTAGTACTCGAGATACTGGGCACCCGTGCCGGCCACCGCCCCGCGGAACTTCTGCCGGATGCCGTTGTATTCGTCACCGACATGCGGCGCGGTGACGATGTGGGGTTCGACAACATCATCAGGAACAGTCACCATCAGCTCATCCTTCTGCCGCTCCCGGCGGGTGGCGGCCGACGCCGGACCGGAAACCCCGGTCCGGGCGGACCGGCCGCCGGTGGATTGCCACCGTGCACTCGTCGCTCGGCCTCATCACGCTGCTCAGATGCTGGAGATGTCGATGTCGACTTCTCGATGGCCACGCCCGCCGCCGGCCTGCCGGCCGGTGAGGACCGCCAGGTTCTCCCGCATTATCGGGAGGTAGGGGTGGCTTCTGTCCAGCGACATTTCAGATTCGCGCAACAGATCCTCGTTCAGCGCCCGGGCCGCCTCGGTCTCGCCGAGGGCTGCCAGGCTCGCGGCGTGGTTCACCCCGGCGGCCAGCGCGAACGGGTGGTGCTGGTAGAGCTCGTCGACCAGCGTGAGGTGGGCCTGCTCGGCCAGCACGCGGGACTCCGCCAGCCGCCCGTCCGCGCGCAGGTAGATGGACAGATCCGAGCGGCAGACGTTCGTGAACGGATGCTCGGGGCCGTGGAGACGTTCATACTCCCGCAGGCACGACTCGGCCTCGACGGACGCCCGGTGGTGCTCGCCCAGCGCGTGCAGGTGGCCGGCACGGCTCAGCAGGCAGGCCAGGGTGCCCAGGTCGGACGCCCCGTAGATCTCGGTGTAGCGCTCGAGCGTCTCACCGGCGAGGCGGCTCGCCGCGTCCGGGCTGCCCCGCAGGCGCAGGACGACCGCGAGATGCTTGTTGCAGCGCAGGGTCAGGTGCGTCGTCGCCCCCTCGATGCCGGCGAGGTTGGTCGCGGCCTCCCGCAGCAACCGCTCCGCCTGCTCCAGCTCGCCCAGCTCCCGATGGCAGATCCCGGCCCGCGCCTGCAGCCACCAGAACTGCGAGGTGCCCTCGGCCCCCGCCAGGCGCAGCCGCGCCATGGTGTCCAGGCTCAGGTGGAGCGCCTCACGGGCCCGCCCGTCCAGGAAGGTGGACAGTGCGAGGTTGCTCGCAGCCATGAGGGTGTCGAGGTGGTTCTCGCCGAGCCGGTCGCGGAAACCGACCAGGGTGCTGCTCTCCTCCGCGGCTGCCTCGGTGTACCGGCCGAGCTCCCGGATGTCGATGCCGTAGCTCATCGCGGTGATCAATGTGTGGCGATGGAAAATGCCCAGATGGCGCCGCTGGCGGGCGAGGGTGTCGGTGTTCAGGTCGTACGCCTCCTGGAACCGTCCCAGGCCGCGGAGCACCATGGCCAGGTGGGTGGCCATCCGCAGGGTCAGCGGGTCGTCCGCTCCGAACAGGTCGCGCCATCTGCGCAACGCCTCCTCGGCGATGCCGCGGCCCAGCTCCAGCCGGCCGGACCGCCACATCACATACACCTGGGACACCAGCCACTGCCGAACCTTGGGTGCCGGGCTCTCCATCGCCTCGGAGGCCAGGATCTGGCCTTCCAGCATCCGGTAGATCGGCCAGCCCGCGGCGGCCGAGGGCCGCGGAGCGGCCGCGGCGATGTCCGCGAAGACGCCGAGCACCACCTCGCGGGCGGCGGTCTGCTCGGCGGGCTGCATCCGTTCGACGAGGAGCCGCTGCCAGCGCGCGGCGAGGCGGAACTGACCGTCGGGTGCGGTGTCGATCTCGGCCAGCCGGGGCTTACGGATCTCCGCCCACAGCTCGGGCAGCACGGTCGGGTCGGCGATCGCGTCGTCCCCTACCGCCTCGGCGAGATGGCGCAGCATCACCGGGGATTCCAGCAGGCCGAGCGGCACGCCCTGCGGGGCCAGGAAGGCACACAGTTCCAGCAGCCGGGCCGCCGCCCGCCGGGTCGCGCGGTCGCTGGTGCGCAGGGTCTCGAACGACACCGTCCAGGTCGCCTGCTCGGGTGCGACCCCGGCGATCTGGGTGAGGTAGGCGTCGACAGCACGGTCGTCGACCGGCACTCCCCGCCGGTCCTGGCGAAGCCGCCCGACTGCGGTGCGCAGGCCCGACGGCTGATGCCGCAGCCGCTCGGCGATCATCGCCAGCCGGTCCGCACCGACCTCGGGCAGCCACCGGCGCAGGAACGCCCGGCTCTCGGCCGGGGTGAACGGGCCCACCCACAGCGCGCCGGGTTCACTGTCCCAGGCCGGGTCCGCCGAGGTCAGCAGGACATGACCGTTGCTGGTCGGGACGGGTAGCAGCCCGGCCAGCATCTGCGGGTCGGTGGCGCCGTCGTAAACGAGCAGCCAGCGCGGTGAGGGGTCGCCCTGGCGCAGCGCGTCCAGGGCGACCCGTTCGAGCTGCTCGCTCGGGGAGCGCTGCGCGCCCGGGACGTCGCTGCCGGGACGCAGCCGCTCGGCGAGGTCGCGCAGGCCCGCCCGGACCGAGGCGGCGTCACCCGCCGAGATCCAGTGCACGATGTCGTAGTCGGAGCCGAACCGGTGCGCGTACTCAGCCGCGATGGCGCTCTTCCCGACGCCGTCCGGGCCGAGCAGGGGGCACAGCCCGCTCGGTCGGCCCCCCAGCAGCAGTCGGTCGCGCAGCTCGTCCAGCACCGCGTGCCGCCCGATGAACGGCTGGGCGAACCCGGCCGGCACCGACCAGAAGCGGGGCCGGCGGGCCGGGTACCGGGGAGCGACCACCGGCAGGTCATCGAGCCGGGCCCGCGGAACGGGCAGCCCCAGCCCTTCGAGGACCACGACCCCCGCGTCCCGCTCGTTCCGCGCGGGCAGGGAGATAATCTCGGCCCCGTGGTAGGCGGGGTCGAGCCGCATCGAACCCACCTCGACGACCACCACCCCCGCCCGCGAGCCGCGCTGGCGGATCCGGGTCTGGACCTGCTCGCGCACCAGGGACTCACCTGGGGTGTCCGGGCCCAGATGCGGTGATCCGATCACGATCAGTGACTCGACAGCGGGGAAGTCGGCGGGGGTCAGCGCCGTCGGGGGCAACGGCCGGATCCGCACCCCGGTGGCTCCCAGCACCGACGCCAGCCAGTCCGCCCAGGGCCGGTCCTCGGGCGCTCCAAAGATCGTCACCGACCGCGGAGCGGGCGGTCCGTACTGCTCGAAGTCCCGCAGCACCCGCTCCCGGTCCTGCGGCGGGACGCCGCGCGCATCGATCGGGGCGCCGGCGAGCTCTCCGGCGAGCATCCGGTAGGCGGCCTGGACGCCGAGCCGACTGGCGGGATCCTCCTGGAAGGCCGCCAGGACCTCCTCGTAGGCGTAGACCGCCTTGTAGGGGATCTCCAGGCCGATCAGAAAGCTCCGCTGTTCCTCCGGGTCGGAACCGCACAGGTCAGCCAGCACCGGGCGGAAGGCATGGAACGCCGCGCGGCGGCGCAGTTCCTGCTTGCGCTGCTCGGTGTCCTCGACCCGCATCGGGACGGGCAGCACCCGGATGTCCCGCTTGCTGTTCCGGATCTCGCGGGCCACCCCGGCGCCGCCGTCGATGGACTGGTTGTTCAGCGCGAATCCGATGACGACGGTGTCCGGCAGGAGCTGGGTGCAGACGCCGGCCGCGTCCGAGGTGCCGGTCCGGCTGTCGATGAGGACGTAGTCGTAGTCGGCGAACCGCATCCGCTCACGCAGCGCGGCGAAATACGCCTGGCCGTCGGCCTCCTCGAACAGCGTCGACCAGGGCACCGTGGCCGCCAGCACCGCGCTCGTGGATGTCTGCCGGCCGGGACCGAGGAAGTCGATCCGCCCGACGCCCGGGAACCCGGGCCACTCGATGGTCTCGATGTTGTGCCGGAAGTCGCCGTGCAGGGCGATGATCTCGCGCACCGCGTCGGCGTCCGGCAAGGAGGCCTGCTCCGCGGGTGTCGACGGCGACGCATCCTGAAGCCGGTCGATCTCCCGGATAAAACCCTGGAGCATCTCGGTGACGCCATCACTCGAGTCCAGCTCCCTGTTCTGCAGAAACGGGCGGAAATACCGGTGCAGGCCGGGAGACTCCAGATCCCAGTCGACGGTGAGAATCCGCTTACCCGAGGCGGCGAGCAGCCAGGCGATGTTCGCCAGCGCCATCGTGCGCCCCGAACCGCCCTTGTAGGAGTAGAAGGTGATGATCTGCGCCGGCCTGCCGGCGCGCCCGCCCGGGGTGTCGTGACCCGCCGGTTCCGGTGGTTGCCTGGAAAGTTCCGGTGGTTGCTCGGAAAGTTCAGTCATCGTCATCGTCCAGTTCGGCGGCGCCGGCACGACGCAGGATGGGTCGACGGGTGTGCTCGGGATCGGCCATCCGCCATCGACGCTCCCGGCCATCGGCTCGGGCCGGAGCCAGGGCCGCCGGGGCCGGAGCCGTGCGAACCGTCGAGGCCAGGGGGGCCGTCTGGGCCGGCGGGGCCAGGGGAGCCGTCTGGGCCGGCGGGATCAGCAGCGTCGCGGAGCCGCCGACGGACCAGCGGGTGCCCGGGCCCCGACCGGCCGACACCCAGTCCGTCCGCCCCGACCGCTCGACGAACTCCGCGTCACGCGTGGACAGTGCCGGCGGCTCGTCGCCGCGGGCACGCACGATCAGTTCACTGACCCGTTCGGTCAACTGCTGGTACCAGACCGAGGCGGAGCCGGTCCGGATCAGCTGTAACGCGCCGCTCGCCGTGTAGCCCGCGCCGAAGTCGCCGACGAGCATCCCCGCCTCCGCGATCTGAGCCGGCACGGGTACCGATCGGATGGACCAGGGGACGCCGACCAGCGCCGGGGAGCTCCGACCGGTGAAATGGTGGTGCCACCGCAGCCGCTCCCGGAACAGCGACCACTCCAGCAGGCACTGGTGGTCGGTGAAGTAGGCGTCCGAGTACAGCGCCACCATCACCGGCGCCAGGAGCGCATCGGGATTGGAGCGGCCCCCCGCCGCCGAGGGCTCCGCCGCGCCGGCCGCCTCGCCGGTGAACACCTCGCGATAACCAAGGCGCTCGTAAACCGCATTCTGTACATCTCCGAAGAAACGTTCGACATAGCTGCTGTCACCGCAGGCGAGCGCGTGATGAACCAGAAAGAACGGTGTCACAGGTCCCCCTCACGCCGTTTTCCGGCGCAGGGCCTCCGCCCTACCATTGCACCCGGTCCTCCCACGTCCACGGCAGCTCGCACAGGTCGGACCACATTCTTCACCGCTGGGGCCCGGGTGCGGCGGGACGGTCGCGGCGCGCTGCCGCCGGGTGCCGGCCGTGGGGTGTTCGTGCAGCTCATCACGGCTCCGTGCAGCTCACGGCTGATGGTGGAACGGGGAACGGACGAGCTCCGTCGCCTCGGCGTCCAACGGCGGCAGCTGGTCGCGAGCGACATCCATGACCCGGTAGGCCAGCAGACTTACATACTCCGCGAAGGCGGCAGGATGGCGCATCAAATCCAGGACTGGAAGGTTGTCATATTGACGACCAAGCTCCATATGCGCGATGTGGAGTTCATGGGCCGCCTCGGGTACCTCGGCGTCCCGCCGCAGCCAGGGCACGGGAATGATCCCGGACGGCGGGTTCCCGCCCGGCTTGGTCGCCCGGCGGATACGTTCCTGAAAGACGCCGAACTCCCGGCCGCACCAGTCGCTCTCGAAGTAGTCGTCGCACCACAGCGCGACCAGCACCGGAGCCGTGCGCACCGCGTCGCGCAGCGAGGTCGGCCAGTGCTCCCCGCCGCCCAGCCGGTCGGCGTCGAAGAATCCCGTCGGCCGGATCCGGCGCCTGACCTTGCGGCGCAGCTCCAGCTCGAGCTCCCGATGGAAGATGGCCACGCGATCCCGGTCGTCGCGGTGCGCGTGGCTGGTGAAGAAGTAGTAGGTCGGGGCGCCCGACGGCCCGTGGCTGGGCGGGGGCGAGGAGGGCGGTCCAGGCAGCTCGAGCGGTGGCCAGGAGGCGAACTGGTGCGCGGGCACCGGTGATGACACGCCGAGCAGCGTCGAGCCCGTGCCGCTCCAGTGGGATCGCAGCTCGGCCACCAAGCGCCGGAAGTCCACGACAGACCGGTCGTCGCGCGGCGCGACCAGGTCGAGGGCCTGCACCAGGGCGTCGAGCATGCCGGGATCGGGCTGGCCGACCGCCTCGCTGACCAGCGTGGTCAGGCGGACCGCGACGACCGGGGAGGTCAGCGCGACCGTGCGACCGAGGATCCGCGCCAGCTCGTCGAACCAGTGGTCGAAACCGGCCAGGTCGGCGATGTACTCCACCCGCATCAGGGCCGCGACGAGCTCGTCGACCTCCCGGGGGGGCCAGCCGTGCTTGTTGATCACAGGAATCGATGGTGCCCGCGGCGCGTCGCGCCCCACCGGGTCACGTACCTCGTCTGCGACCATGACGGTGGCGGGCCCGGCGGCGGCCCCGGCCCCGGCGGCGGCCCCGGACACGGCGGGGGGTCCGGAATCACGCATCGCCCGGGCCCGGGACGACTGGTCACCGCCGGTGGCGTCTTGGACGGCCGGCGTTGGCCGCAACGCCGCCATCTCCAGCAGGCGCCGACACAGTTCCGGCGTCACGACCGCCTCGCGGATCAGGTACCCGGCGATCTCCGCGAGCAGGGCGGGCCGGTGTCCGACCAGCTCCCCCAGCTGGGCGGCGGTGGCCGGGTCGACCATCGGCGCCGCGCTGGTGAGCAGCATGACCGACTCGCGACGACGCAACGGCCCGATGGGCATCGTCCGGTCCCGCCAGGCGTCCACGGTGCGGTCGGCGATGATGATCACATGCGCCTCGCCGTCGGGCAGGAACTCCGCCACCTCATCCGGACTGCCCACACCCGCGAAGATGACCAACCACCCCGCGCTGGGCTCCGGCCCGGCGCCGGCCGCGCCCGGGGCGGGGCCGGTAAGTCCGGTGCGGACCCGCTCGTAGAGCTCGCCGATCTGCCCGGGGACGGCGGCGGTCGTCGAGCAGTCCACCCACCACGAGACGTCGTAGCGCAGCTTGAACCGATGCTGGTACTCGCCAGCGAGCTCGGTCTCCCCGATGTCGGACTGGTCGCCCTCCGGCACCAGCACCACCCGCCGATGCCGGGCCAGACCGTCCCAGATGCGTTCCAGCTCGTCGTCGCGACCGGCGAACAGCTCGTTCTCCCGGCGGCTGCGCCACACCGGGGGCGCATCGCCGGGCCGGCGACCGGGCCGGGCATAGGCGTTCATCGCCGGGCTCCCGCCTGTATCCCCGCCAGCAGTCCGTCGACCGCGGTCGGCTCGAACCGGCTCAGGTCCAGCTTCGGCAGCGTCCGCAGCGGCTCGGGTAACGGTTCGCGGTCGATGACCGCCCGGATGACCTGATTCTCGAGCGGTCCCGCCAGCCCCAGCCGCTCCCACGCCTCGATCTCGGTCTCGCCGGGGTTCTCCGGGCGGGGCGACCGGTAGTGCCGCGACAGCAGGGCCACGGTCACATCCGGCCGGCGCGCGGCGATGCGGTCAACCGTCTCGGCCAGCCGCTCACCTCTACTCTGCGCCCATCTGACCTGCACGACCCGGTGGGAGCCGCGGCGCAGCAGGTATTCGAGCCAGTCCGCCCACTCCTGGTCGGCGCCGACGTAGCTGATGGCGACCAAACGGGAGACCTCCGCCGTCGGAGTCTGCGGCGGCGGTACGTGAGACGCCGCCGGCGGCGTGGTTCGGCAGGAGGTGGTCGTCGGCGTGGGCACGGGGGATGCCGTCCCGATCGAAGCCGCGCGCCGCGCCTCGTCGCCGTCGCCATGGGTCCGGAAACCGGCTCTCCCGTTCATGTTCACGTTCCCGTTCACGGACCCGGCCAGCGAAAGGAAAGGGGGCATCGCTTCCGGCGGGTCCCCGGACGAGCCGGGGTGGGAGCCGAAGGCCGCGGCGGCGCGGCGCACCGCGAGGTCGGGCACCGGGTCCAGGGTGATCTGCTGGGCCGCGACGATCCGCGCCGCGAACATACGGACGAACCAGTAGTATCCGCCCGCCCCGAGCAGCATCTTGCGCATCATCCAGAGCAGGCCGCGCTGGCGGTAGGTGTCGGGGAGTCCCGCGCTCGCGTCCGCGAGATCCTTCGTCGCGACCGCCGGGACGGGATCCTGCACCGGACGCCACAGCACCCGGATGAAACCATCCTCCAGCCTGGTCGCACCGGCCTTGCTGAAATTTTCGATGCGCGAGTGGAAGACCTCCCACTCGCGCCCGCACCAGGCGTCCCTGAAAAAGGGATCGGAACAGAGCGCCACCATCACGCGGGTTCCGCCGGCGCCGGCGGCCAGGGCCAGGTCGGCGTCCATGCCGGGACGCGGGCGGGTGTCCAGGATTCCGCCCACCGCGGAGCCAACCTGAACCCGCAGCTCGTACTCGAGATCGGCGTGAAAGCGCTGCACCCAGCGCCGATCCTCATCTGCCGCATAGGAGATGAAGAAGTAGTTCTTCATCGGGTACCCTCAAAAGCCTGCACCATGCGCCCCCGAACCTACCGTCACCCAGCGGACGGTGGCATCAGACGCTATCAGCCGACCGGCGGCATGGCGATAGCAGTCCGCCCGGTTTCCTCAATGATCGTTCAACAACGATCGTCCAACATAGACGTGGCGGGAGCAGGCCGGTCCATCGAGTACATCCCACGTCCCGCGTCCCGCGGACGTCTACCGCCAGCCACCGGATGCCCCGGGCGGAACTTTCTGCTTTCCGTCAGATTTCCGTCGGCGCGTTTTCCCGGCGACCTCCCTCAGCGCACCTCCCAGTGCTCGGGTTCGAGCCGGAGCCAACGATCAATCTCCGCTCGCCACCAGATCCGGGTCCCGCCCCAGGTAGCGGTGCGATTTACCACCGCAGCCGGGCTCGGCGCGGCCGGATCGACCCGGAGCCGATGGTCGACCGCCTGGCGGGTCAGACCCAGCGCCCGAGCGATGTCGCCGGACCCAACAAGCAGCGGTAGTCGATCCACGGTTGCCGACGTTAGCCAATTCGGGCCGGCCGATGCCGCCGGTGGCCACGGCCGTCCCCGGCCACGATCCCGGAGACTGCGTAACGATGCCGACACCAATCGGTCGGTGACCATTCCTCCCCGGTAGGCTACCGGTCGTCGGACACCCGTCGCCGCTCGCGACCAGCGGTCGCGACCGGTAGCGGTCGGTACTGATCGGTACTGATCGGTACCGATCAAGACAGTCTCCTGGATGCGCGCACCAGCGACACACGCATGTGCTTGGGTAGTCACGTATCGCGAACATCATGCTGGCCGGGGCCGCCGGGCCAGAGAGTGTCGTGGGATCGGAGAACCGTGGGCATTGACGTCGTCAAGGGTGGAAGCGTCGCGCTCACCGGAGCCACCGGCGGACTGACGCACATCACCGTCGGCCTCGGCTGGGATCCAAATGCTCCCGGATCGGAGGAGTTCGACCTGGACGCGAGCGCCATTGCCCTGCAAGCGGACGGGCGAGCCCCCAACCGCAGCTATTTCATCTACTACAACAACCTCAGCAGTCCGCGCGGCGAGATCGTGCACCGCGGTGACAACCTCACCGGTGAGGGTGCGGGCGACGACGAACAGATCGAGGTGCGTCTCAACCTGCTGTCCAGTGCGATAACGCGCATCGTCTTCCCGGTCAGCATCCATAACGCCGACTATCGACACCAGAGTTTCGGCGACGTGACCGGCGCCTATATCCGGGTCGTCAACGCGTCGACCGATGACGAACTGGTGCGGTACGACCTCACCACCGCCGCCGCGCGGGACACCTCGATGTTGTTCGGTGAACTCTACCGGGATCAGGACGGCTGGCGCTTCCGGGCACTCGGCCAGGGTGGGGTCAGCGGCCTGGCGGCGATCGCCCGCGGCTACGGCCTGGACGTCTGACACGGCCTGGACGTCTGACACGGCTTGAACGTCTGACACCGCCGGGCGCCGGCAGAGGGGTGGCGGGCGGCGCGGGCGCCATCCCCGGCGCCGTGGGTGTATACCGGGACAGACCGAACCGGCGTGGAAGATCAGCGTGGGATGGACATGTGCTTGAACTCGTTCAGCTCGGGCCAACCGGCCGCCAGGTCGACGACGCGCTCCACCGCACGGATGGAACCCGC
The DNA here is from genome assembly GCF_977966315.1 of Frankia sp. CeRuru1. Lineage (NCBI taxonomy): Bacteria > Bacillati > Actinomycetota > Actinomycetes > Frankiales > Frankiaceae > Frankia > Frankia sp. CeRuru1. The sequence continues at coordinate 1,197 of NZ_CDWWEW010000053.1, read as the reverse complement.
CGGGTCGGCACCGAGCGGCGCACGGCTCATCAGCCGGACGAACACGGCCTGGTCACCGGCGACCCAGGTCGGCACGCCCCAGACGGTATGCGAGGCGACGTACTGCTCGTGCTCGGCACGGACCTTGTCGAGAGCGCCATCGTCAACCCGGGCGAGCACCTCGTCGGCGGGCAGCCCCACCCCAACGAGCGTCTCCCGGATAACCGCACGGTCCTCCAGGTGACGGCCCTCGTCGTGACGCGCCGCGAACAGCGCCCGGTGCGCGGCGGGGAACAGCTCCGGATATTCGTCGCGGACGACGACGCCGGCCCGCAGGGCGAGGATCCCGGAGTCCTGCTCGGGCTTCTCCCAGACGGTGGGTTGCCCCTCCTCCACATGCGCCTGCCCCAGCGAGAACGGGAGAAAGGTGACGTTCCAGTCGGCACCGGCTGCGAGACCAGTCAAAACGTGTTCATGTGCGTTGCGGGCGAACGGGCAACGGTAATCCCAGGTGATCGCGAAGGTGACAGAATTCATGTCGCGGGCAACACCCGGGCCGCCCCCGGTGTTCCAGCCGAGACGCACGGCTGTTCAGGCGCTCCGTTGCCGCCTGCTCCGACGGCTTTCCATCGCGGCTCTCATGGCAGCTGTCCGTGGCCGCTATCCATAGCGGGCCGACCCAGCTTCCACGCCACCAGGCTGATCGGCTACTTTCCGTATCATGATGGGGGTTGAAGTGGCGTTGTGGGGACTGTTCGGCGGCTTCGCTGTCGAAGGTCTCGATCTCTACACCACGGTCCGCCGACGGGGCCGGTGGCCCTGGCAGACCGGGAAATCCCAGGAAGCGGGCCCCTGGGCCTACCTGGTTGCCGAACTGGTCCGTCTCGCCATCGGCGCCGGCCTGGCTGCGGCCGCCGGCGCCTCGGGCCAGGTCGACACCGCCTTCGCCGCCCTCGCGGTCGGGGTTGCCGCCCCCCTGGTCGTGGAGCGCCTCGCCCGCGCCGTCCCCCTCGATCCCAGGACAGCCGCCGCGACAGAGCCGGCCGTATCGAACCCCCAGACAGGAGGCTGACCATGCGCGCCGACTCGTTCGCCGGTCAGGTCCTCGCCGTCCTGTCCCGTCGCACGCCTGCCTTCACCCTTCCCGAGGACGAACCGCAGACCTTCCCGGACCGTGCTCGCGCCCTGCTCCTGCGCACGACGACCAAGGTCCCAACC
>NZ_CDWWEW010000052.1:0-18954 GCF_977966315.1 Frankia sp. CeRuru1 | reverse complement strand
ATCTCGCCCCCCCTCAGCGCCGCCCGGGTGCCCGCGGCGCGCGACGCCTCAGGCGCGCACCCACGGCCCCGCCTCGAGCCCGAGCTCGCCGAGCAGCTCGACGAGCTGTCCCGCTGCCTGATCCGGATGGACGCCGTCATGATGATGCTCGAAGCCGACCTGGACCGCCGGGCACTGGCTCTCGCGGAGCTGGTCGACCCGTTTCCCGACCTCCCACCCGCGGACTTGGCGCCCGCCGACCCGCTGGCCGGTGGCGCTCCCGGTTCCGGCTGGCCGGCCCGCCGGGCCGGGCGTCGCGGAGACGCCAGGTGATCAGGTCGGGTCGTGGCCCCGCTCGATCGCGTCCCAGGCGTCGGCCGGAGTGGCATCGCGGGCCTGGTAGCGGCCGGACATCGCGGGCCATGACCGGCCGCGCAGGACGACGAGGGCGCCGACGAGGATGAGCAGCAGCCCGCCCGCGAACGACAGCCAGGGAGCGATCGTCTGGCTGACGTCATCGATCCGCGCCTGGCCACCGGGCACGAGCTGGCGGACCTGATCGGTCTCGCGCAGCGTCGGGAGTGGATCCCAGCCGATGCGTCCGGCCACGTAGGCGATGCCGACCCCGGCGGCCACGATGAGCACACCGATGACCGGCCGCCCGATGCGCCGGGTGGCCACGATCGCCACGGCCGCGGCAAGCCCGACCAGGGCGAGAGCGGTCGCCGGCGAGGCAAGCGCCCCGCCGGTCCAGTGCACGGCGAGTGGCGCCGCGACGGCGCCGCCGTCCGCCCCACCGCGGGGCACGCTCACCCGGGCGGACACCCAGGTCGCACCGCCCGACACGAGCACGACGCCGGCACCGAGCAGACATCCCAGCACCGCGAGAGTGCGTTCCCGGTGGCCGCGTCGCATCGCCTCGGCCGCGTGCACATCGCCCCCGGGAGGGTGGCCCGGCGAAGGCGGCTCCGCGGTGCCGGCCCGGTCGCGCGGGGAGGATGGGCGCCCCGCGGAGGGGGACCCCGCGGCCGTCATGACGGCGGTCGCAACGACTCGGCGACCTCGACGGCGCGCAGGACGGCGGCGGCCTTCGCGCGGCTTTCCAGATCCTCGGTGTCGGGATCGGAATCCGCGACGATGCCGGCTCCGGCCTGGACATAGGCCATGCCGTCGCGCATCACCGTGGTACGGATCGCGATCGCGGTGTCCAGATCACCGCCGAAGTCCAGGTAGCCGACCACGCCCCCGTACAGGCCCCGCCGAGTCGGCTCCAGCTCGTCGATGACCTCCATCGCCCGCACCTTGGGCGCCCCCGAGAGCGTCCCCGCCGGGAACGTCGCTGCCAGCACGTCCACGGCGCTGCGGTCCGGGGCCACCTCACCGATCACCGTGGAGACGATGTGCATGATGTGCGAGAACCGTTCGATGGCCGCGAACTCGACGACCCGGACCGAACCGGGGTTGCAGACCCGCCCGAGGTCGTTGCGGACCAGGTCGACCAGCATCACGTGCTCGGAGCGTTCCTTCGGGTCCGCGAGAAGCTCCGCCGCAAGCTCGGCGTCCTGTTCGGGGGTGGCGCCCCGGGGCCGGCTGCCCGCGATGGGATGCAGCAACGCCCGGCGGCCGGTGACCTTGACGTGCGCCTCCGGGGAGGATCCGACGACGTCGTGGTCGGCGAAGCGCAGCAGGTACATATAGGGACTCGGATTCGAGGTCCGCAGCACCCGGTAGACGTCGAGCGCATCCGCGGTCGTCCGCCGTTCGAAGCGCTGCGAGACGACGATCTGGAAGCACTCGCCGGCGCGGATCTCCTCGATGGCCCGCTCGACCGCGGTCTGGAAGGCACCGGGAGGCGTGGCGGAGACGAAGTCGCCGACCCCCGCGGCGGTGCCCGCCGTGGTCGCCACGGTCGGCTCGTTCCACTTCGCGAGATCGCTGGTCATGGCCTCCAGCCGGGCCACCGCGTCGTCGTAGGCGGCGTCCAGGTCGATCCCGGCCGGGTGTGCGGCGGCGTCCGCGTCCCCACCGGTGGCGCCTGCGTCACCGGCACCACTCCCGCAGCCGGTGAAGACGTTGGCCACCAGCAGGCAGGAACCGTCCCGATGGTCCAGCACGGCGAGATCGGTGGTGAGCAGCATACGCAGCTCGGGAAGGCTGAGGTCGTCGACGGCGTGCGCGGGGAGCCGCTCGATGCGGCGCACGATGTCGTAGCCGAGATAGCCGACCAGGCCACCCATGAGCGGAGGGGCCTGTGGGCTGTTCGAGGCCTGCAGAGTGCTCTCCACCGCGCGCAGGATGTCGAGCGGGTCACCGTCGACCGGCACCCCGGGAGGCGGCGCACCGTCCACCCACACCGCCTGCCCGTCGCGCTCGGTCAGCGTCGCCGCGGCCCGCACACCGATGAACGAATACCGCGACCACACCCCGCCGTGCTCCGCCGATTCCAGCAGGAACGTCCCGGAGCCGCCGGCGAGCTTGCGGTAGACACCGACGGGTGTCTCCCCGTCGGCAAGCAGCCGGCGGGTGACGGCGACGACCGGATGCGCCGCCGCCGCGGCCCGGAACTCCTCCCGGCTGGGGATAATCTGCCCGGTCGTCATCGGTCCGCGCCAGCCTTGTCCGCGCCGGCCTTGCTCGCGCCGACGGGGTCACCGGCGGCACCGGAAACGCTGGCGGCACCGGAGAGGTCGCGGGGCCGGGCAGTATCCGTGGCCTCGGCGGTCGCCGTGGGCAGAAGATCGTCGTCGAAGCAGGTCCGCGTGCCCGTGTGGCAGGCCGGGCCCACCTGGTCCACCCGGACGAGGACGGTGTCCCCGTCGCAGTCGAGCGCGACCGACCGCACCCATTGCCGGTGCCCGCTGGTCTCCCCCTTGACCCAGTACTCCGCGCGGCTGCGGCTCCAGTACGTGGCCCGGCCCGTGGTGAGAGTCCGGTGCAGCGCCTCGTCGTCCATCCACCCGAGCATCAGCACCTCGCCGGTGTCGTACTGCTGGGCGACGGCGGGGAACAGGCCCGCGTCGTTGCGGCGCAGCCTACGGGCGATGGCGGGATCCAGAGCGGAAGGGCGAACGGTCACCCCACTATTCTGCTCGCGCTGCTCGCGCCCGGCGCCGCAGCGGTGCCGGCATCGGCCGACGGGCCGCCCGCCGGTCCCGTCCCGACCCCCGCCGCCCAGGACCGGTGCAGGCGCTGGTACACGCCGCGCATCGCGATCAGATCCCGGTGCGGACCGCGCTGGACGATCCGCCCGGCGCCCACGACGACGACGGTCGAGGCGCCGGCGCGTTGCCGCAGCCCGGCGAGGATCGCCGCCTCCGCTCGGGGATCGGCGCTCGTGGTGGCGACGGCGAGGACGAACAGCCGCACGCTTGGACACAGTTACCCTCTATCGGCGCACAGGTACGCCCGCGCCCCGCAGCGCCGTCTTCACCTCGCCGATGCGCAGCTGCCCGAAGTGGAACACGCTCGCCGCGAGCACCGCGTCCGCGCCCGCGCCGATCGCTGGCACGAAGTGGGCCAGGTCGCCGGCCCCGCCGCTGGCGATCACCGGGACGTCGACCTCGGCACGCACCGCAGAGATCATCTCCAGGTCGTAGCCGTCCCGTGTGCCGTCGGCGTCCATCGAGTTGAGCAGGATCTCCCCGGCGCCGAGCTCAACCACCCGCACCGTCCAAGCCACCGCGTCGATGCCGGTGCCCTTGCGGCCGCCGTGCGTCGTGACCTCGAAGCGCGGGCCGCCGGGACCGGGTGAGCGCCGGGCGTCCACCGAGATGACGATGCACTGGTTACCGAACCGATGGGCGCACTCGCGCACCAACTCGGGCCGGGCCACCGCCGCCGTGTTGATGCCGACCTTGTCGGCCCCCGCCCGCAGCAGGCGGTTCACGTCGTCGACCGAGCGAACCCCGCCACCCACGGTCAGCGGGATGAACACCTGTTCGGCGGTCCGCCGCACGATGTCGTAGGTGGTCTCCCGATCGCCGCTGGACGCGGTGATGTCGAGGAACGTCAGCTCGTCGGCACCCTCGGCGTCGTAGAGGCGCGCCATCTCGACCGGGTCGCCGGCATCGCGCAGGTCCGTGAAGTTCACGCCCTTCACGACCCGGCCGGCGTCGACATCGAGGCAGGGAATCACCCGGACCGCGACACTCATCGACCCACCGCACCCGCGCACCCGTTCCCTTGCCTATCCAGAGGGATTTTTCGGGCACAGAACCCTCTGGAAAGGCAAGGAAGCCGGCGGGAAGAGCAGCGCCGGCGGGGAGCCGTCACGGGGTCACGGCCTTCCCCGCGTTCCCGGCGTTCCCGGCGACGGCCAGGGCCTCGGGCAGCGTGAAGGCGCCGGCGTAGAGCGCCTTGCCGATGATCGCGCCCTCCACTCCGGGCACCGCGGCAATCGCGGTGAGGTCGTCGAGCGTGGCCACGCCGCCACTGGCGACCACCGGCCGGCTGGTGGCCGCGGTCACGGAGCACAGGAGCTCGACGTTCGGCCCGGTGAGCGTGCCGTCCCGGCGCACGTCCGTCACCACGTACCGGGCGCAGCCATCGGCGTCGAGGCGGGCGAGCACATCGAACAGCTCGCCGCCGTCCCGCGTCCAGCCCCGGGCCGACAGCGTGGTCCCCCGGACGTCGAGACCGACCGCGATACGGTCGCCGACCCGGTCGATGGCCCGGCGGACCCAGGCGGGATCCTCGAGCGCGGCCGTACCGATGTTGACCCGGGCCGCGCCGGTGGCCAGCGCCGCGTCGAGCGAGGCGTCGTCGCGGATGCCGCCGGAGAGCTCGACGGCCACGCCCACCGCGCGTACCACCTCGGCGATGAGCTCCCGATTCGACCCCCGGCCGAAGGCAGCGTCGAGATCGACCAGGTGGATCCACTCGGCGCCGTCGCGCTGCCAGGTCAGCGCCGCCTCCCGCGGGTCGCCGTACGAGGTCTCGGAACCGGCCTCACCCTGGACAAGTCGAACGGCCCTGCCGTCGGCCACGTCCACGGCGGGCAGCAGAGTAAGCGTCACATCGGCCACCCTACGGTCCAGCGGGGCGCTGGAGCCGCTCTATTACGGGACATCCGCCCTCGCGTTCACGCTCACCCAGGACAGGGCTCACCCAGGACAGGGCTCACCCAGGACAGGGCTCACTCAGGACAGGCTGCCGAGCCAGTTCGCCAGCAGGTGCGCCCCGGCATCCCCGGACTTCTCCGGGTGGAACTGGGTCGCGGCGAGCGCACCCCGCTCGACGGCGGCGGCGAACGGCTCGCCGTGCTCCCCCACGGTGTCCCCGGCGGCCGGATCGGCCTTCGCCGCATACGAGTGGACAAAGTAGAACCGTGTGTCCGCGGGCAGCCCGGAGAACAGGATCGATCCGGCGGGCGGCGCCACAGTGTTCCAGCCCATGTGCGGCAGGATATCGGCGGCGAGCCGGCGGACCTCGCCAGGGATCACACCGATCCCGGCCGTCCGCACCCCGTGCTCGTCACCGAGCTCGTACAGCACCTGCATCCCGACGCAGATCCCGAGCACGGGCCGTCCCGCCGCTACCCGCTCCCGCACCACGGGCGCGGCGCCCACGGCGCCGATGCCTGCCATACAGGCCGCATAGGCCCCCACGCCCGGTACAACCAGGCCCGCGGCGCCGCGGGCCACGTCAAGATCCGCGGTCACCGTCACGTCGGCGCCGACTCGGGCGAGCGCGCGCTCGGCCGACCGCAGGTTTCCCGAGCCGTAGTCCAGGACGACCACCCGGGGACGCCGGCCGGGTCCGTCTCCGATCACAGCACATGGGTCTGGTCCGGGCGGCCGCGGCGCCGGGCGGCCGGGTCCGTCTCCGGTCACAGCACACCTTTCGTGGAGGGTATCCCGGCGACGCGGGCGTCGAGCGCCACCGCGTCGCGCAGGGCCCGCGCGACCGCCTTGAACTGGGCCTCGACCACGTGATGGGCGTTGCGGCCGGACAGCACCCGCACGTGCAGCGCGATCCGGGCGGACGCGGTGATCGACTCGAAGATGTGCCGGGTCAGCGTCGTGTCGTAAGTTCCGATCATCCCGACGAGATCCGGTTCGGCGTGCACGCAGTACGGCCGGCCGGACAGGTCGACGGCGGCTTGGGCGAGCGCCTCGTCCAGCGGGACGGTGGCATCCCCGAACCGGCGGATACCCGCCTTGTCGCCGAGTGCCTCGCGCAGGGCGGACCCGAAGGCGATCGAGGTGTCCTCGACGGTGTGGTGGGCGTCGATGTGCAGATCCCCCCGGGTACGCACGGTGAGGTCGAACCCGCCGTGCTTGCCGAGCTGGGACAGCATGTGGTCGAAGAACGGGACGCCGGTGTCCGACGAGGAGATTCCCGTCCCATCGAGGTCGAGCTCGACCAGGACGTCCGACTCCAACGTCTTGCGTTCGATTCGCGCGGTGCGTGCCATCGGGGGCTTCCTCGGTCTCTGTAGGTCTCAGGCCGTGCCAGGGCGCTCGGGCCGTGCCAGGGCGCTCGGGCCGTGCCAGGGCGCTCGGGCCGTGCCAGGGCGCTCGGGCCGTGCCAGGGCGCTCGGGCCGTGCCAGGGGCTCAGGCGGTGGCGAGGCTGATGACACCGTCCGCGCCGATGACGCTGCCGGTGAGGGTTCTGCCCAGCGCCCCGAGAAACGCGTCCACCTCGTTCGGCAGCCCGGCGGTGACCCGCAGCCAGCCGGTCAGACCGACGTCGCGGACTAGCACCCCCGCGTCCAACAGGCTCTGCCACACCGCCCGCTGATCAGCGAACCGGCCGAAGAACACGAAGTTGGCATCGCTCGGAGCCAGCCGCAGACCGAGCGCCGGCAGCTCCCGGACGATGCGGTCGCGCTGGGCCTTGACCGCCTCCACCGTGCCGAGCAGCTCGTCGGCGTGCGCGAGCGCCGTGCGCGCGACGGCCTGGGTAAAGCTCGACAGATGGTAGGGCAGCCGCACCAGGTGCAGCGCGCCCACCACGGCGGGGTGCGCGGCGAGATAGCCCACCCGGGCACCGGCCAGCGCGAACGCCTTGCTCATCGTCCGGGTGACGACGAGCCGCGGATGACGGGGCAGCAGCGTCAGCGTGCTGGGCACGCCGGCCCGCCGGAACTCGGCGTAGGCCTCGTCGACGATGACCATGCCGCTGCCGGTGGCCTCCACCGCCTCACAGGCGGCGACGACGACCTCGGGCGGCAGGGCCGTGCCCGTCGGATTGTTCGGCGAGCAGAGGAAGACCAGGGCAGGTCGGTGCCGGGCGATCGCGTCGGTGACCGCGGCCGGGGAGAGCGTGAAGTCCTCCGCCCGCTCCCCGGCCACCCACTCGGTGGCGGTGGCCAGCGCGATGAGGCGGTGCATCGAGTAGGACGGCTCGAACCCGAGCGCCACCCGACCGGGCCCGCCGAACGCCTGGAGGAGCTGCTGGAGGATCTCGTTGGAGCCGTTGGCGGCCCAGACCTGGCTAGTGTGCACGCCGAAGCCGGCATCGGGTGTCAGGTAGTAGGCGAGGTCGGCACGCAGCGCCTCGGCGTCCCGGTCGGGATAGCGGTTCGCCTCGGTGGCGACGAGGGCCGCGGCCTTGCCGAGGGCGTCGACCAGCCCGGCCGACGGCGGGTGCGGGTTCTCGTTGGTGTTGAGCCGCACCGGCACGTCGAGCTGCGGAGCGCCGTAGGGCGAGAGCCCGCGCAGGCTGTCGCGCAGCGGCAGGCCGTCAGCGTCCCACGGGCGCCACGGCCGGTCCTCGGCACCGCTCCCGGCCGCCTTGAATGTCATCGGAGTCGAACCTCCACCGCGTCGACATGAGCTGTGAGATCCTCCGCTCCACCGAGCGCGGCGATACGCGGGGCGACGGCGGCGAGCCCCTCCCGCGTGCACTCGACCACCTGGACCTGGCGTTGGAAGGTGGTGACCGCCAGACCGCTGGAATGCCGGGCGGTGCCGCCGGTGGGCAGGACGTGGTTGGACCCGGCGAGGTAGTCGCCGAGCGGGACGGGAGCGTAGTCGCCGACGAAGACCGCTCCGGCGTGGCGCACCCGGGCGGCGACCGCGGCGGCGCCCGTGGTGTGGATCTCCAGGTGCTCGGCGGCCCAGCCGTCCGCCACCGCGAGACCCGCGTCAACGTCCGCGACGAGCGCGACCGCCCCCTGGCCGGCGAGCGACTCCGCCACCCGCTCCCGGTGGCGGGTGGCGGGCACCTGCTTGCCGAGCTCGACGTCGACCGCGTCGGCGAGCTCCACCGACGGGGTGATCAGCAGGCAGGCGGCCATCGGATCGTGCTCGGCCTGGGCGATGAGGTCGGCGGCGACGAAGGCCGGATCCGCGGTGGCGTCGGCGAGGATCGCGACCTCGGTCGGGCCCGCCTCGGCGTCCACCCCGACAACCCCGCGCAGCAGGCGCTTGGCCGCCGTGACGTAGACGTTGCCGGGCCCGGTGATCACATCGACCGGCGGGCAGCTCGCGGTCCCGTAGGCGGCCATCGCCACGGCCTGGGCTCCGCCGGCCGCGTAGACCTCCTCGACACCGAGCAGCGCGCAGGCGGCGAGGACCACCGGATGCGGCAGCCCGCCGTTGTCCTTCTGCGGCGGGGAGAAGACCGCGAGCGAGCCGACCCCGGCCTCCTGAGCGGGCACGACGTTCATCACGACGCTGCTGGGGTAAGCGACCCGCCCGCCCGGCACGTACAGGCCGACCCGCTCCACCGGCACCCAGCGCTGCGTCACCGTGGTACCGGGCGCGACCTCGATCGCCACCGGCTCCCGCAGCTGCGCACGGTGCACCAGCCGGGTCCGGCGGATCGCCTCGGTCAGCGCGTCGTGCACGGCCGGATCCAGGGCATCCGCGGCGGCGGCGAGAACCTGGGCGGGCACCCGCAGGCTCGGCGGGCGGATCCCGTCGAACCGCTCCGCGGCGGCGAGGACGGCCACGTCGCCACGGTCCCGCACGTCCGCACAAACCGGCCGGACCGCATCGACAGCGACGTCGACGTCGACCGCGGCCCGCGGCAGTAGCCGCCGGATCTCGGCTGCGGCAGGCAGCGCGCCACGCAGATCAAGCCTTCTGAGCACGGTATAGAGATTAGCTGGCCTCGGCGGGACCGGTAGAATCGCAGGTCCGCCGGAGGTGCAAGGCTGGTTGCGTGTCCCCTCTACATCCCCTGTCAGGGCCGGATCACCCGGGCCGGGCGCCGGGTGATCCGGCCGAATCCGGCGAGTCGTTGGCGATCCTGCTGGCGGGCTACCGGGTGCATGCCCGGGCGCCTCGCGCGGCGGTGGCGGCGCTGACCGAGCAGCCACGCACCCTGCGCCAGCTGGTCCAGAGTTCGGGCCTGCCCCGGCGGAGCGTGGAGGAGATCCTCGCCAGCCTCGGCGACGATCTGCGGACCGGCCCCGACGGGCGTCACGTGCTGCGCCCGGCGTCGATCGACCGCTACCGCGGCCTGATCCGTTATGACGAGCTGAGCGGGCAGACCCCGCTCGACCCCCTCGCCGCCGTGATCGCCCGCCACGGCCCGCTGGTCACGACCATGCATGATCTCATCGCTGCCGCGCCCCGACCACGGGCCGACCTCGATCACGTGCCCGCAACAGCGACGACCGTCGTGCGCCGGGCCGGCTGGCTGCAGACGCGTTACGACCTGCGCGGCGCGCATCTGCTGTGCATAGGTGATCATGATCTCACCTCGCTGGCTGCGGTCTCGCTGATTGACGGGCTCACCGTGACCGTCGTCGACATCGACGACGAGCTGCTCGCCTACCTGGACAGCTCGGCCCGGTCGTTGGGCGTCCGGCTGCGGTGCCTCTACGCCGACCTGCGCTTCGGCCTGCCGCCGGCGGTGGTGGGCACGGCCGATCTGGCGTTCACCGATCCGCCCTACACCCCGGAGGGCGTGGCGCTGTTCACCAGGCGCGGTGCGCAGGGTCTCGCGGACCGCGAGCATGGTCGCGTCCTGCTGGCCTACGGGTTCAGCGACCGGGTACCGACGCTGGGTTGGAAGGTGCAGCGGGCGCTGATCGATCAGGGCTTCGTGTTCGAGGCCATCTGGCCAGGCTTCCACGTCTACGAGGGCGCGGAGGCGGTGGGTGCCAGAGCCGACATGTACGTCTGCCAGCCGACCCCGACCACCTGGAAGCAGCTGGACCGCTCGGCCACGGCGGCCACGGCGGCCACGGCGGCCACAACCGCGACGGCCGCCATCTACACCCGGGGCCGGCAGTCCACGCAGAGCCGGCCGGCGCGCCTGACCGCCCCGGTCCTCGACGCGGTGGCCGCCTTCCTCGCCACCGGACCGGCGGGCCGCGCCGTGTTCGTTGGCGAGCGGCGGGAGGTCGACGCGGTCCACGTGCGTCTCGCGACCGTGTTCGACCGGGGGCTGCCCGCGTTCGCCTCGACCGGGCCCGGCGCCTCGACCGAGGACGGAACGGTCAGCGTGGCCACCGACCTGTCGGACGATCCGGGCCCCTGGCTGACCAGGCTCCTCCTGGCGGTCAACGCGGACCGGCTCGCCGTCGTCGTCTCCTCCGATCACCCCGATCTGGGCGTCCGCCGCCGGCGGGCCCAGGGTGACCCGCTGCGGCAGCTGCGGGCGAAGTGGACCGCCACCCCCGCCCGGGACCTCGGGGACCTGCGGCTCGTGACGTTCACGGCCGTCGACCCGGCGGCGCTCGGCCCCGCCGACCGGCTCGCCCGGTGGCTGCTGGACCGCCCGCACGGCAAGATCAGCAACGTCTGGCGAGACGGGCTCATCCGGATCGTCCGGGAGGATTCGGGACGCACGCTCTCCCAGCGCGACGCCCGGGCCGCCGTGACCCGGGTCGCGCGCGATCCCGACCTGCTAGCCGCCCGGCTGATCGATCTTCCCCGGCACGCCCTCGAGGGAATCCTCGCCGCGCTGTCGTCCGGCGACACGCTGCCGGCCGAGCCGGTGAGACCGGGCTGGATCCGGCAAAATGGGCAGACGTTGCGAAACGAGTAGATACTGACGGAATCGGAGCTGGCGACGGCGGAATCGCGGTGGCACCCGCGGGGCCGGCGGCCGGACGCGCCCAGTGCCGCCTACTGTCATGCTATGGCGACGCCTGCAGGCAACGGCTCTCGAGCACACGCAGCGGACCTGCAGCGGTATCCCGACCCCGTCGGCGCCCGGGTACTGGTAGTCGAGGACGACGACGGCCTCGGTACCCAGCTCGTGCGCGGTCTGGACCGTGCCGGCTACACCGCCGACCGGGTGCGGACCGGGGAGGCCGCGCTCGCCCGGGTCGACGGCGTGTCCCCGCCCGACCTCGTGCTCCTGGACCTGGGACTGCCCGACATCGACGGCGCGGAGGTGTGCCGGCGCATCCGCGAGCGCGGGGACACCCCCGTGATCGTGGTGACGGCTCGGGGAGACGAGGCGGACCGGGTCGAGGCCCTGGACCTCGGTTCCGACGACTACCTGGTCAAACCATTCGGATTCGCCGAACTGCTGGCCCGGATACGGGCGGTGCGGCGGCGCGCCGTCCGGGCCACCGGTGAGAGCTCCGACGTGGTCCGGCACGGGCCGCTCGTCCTCGACCGGCGCAGCCGGCGGATCTCCGTCGACGGCCGTCCGGTCCAGGTGACGGCGCGGGAGTACGATTTGCTGGCCTTCCTGGCCCGCGATCCCGGCCGGGTCCGGACCCGACGGGAGATCTTCACCGCCGTCTGGGGCGACTGGTTCGGCTCATCGAAAGTCCTCGACGTACACATCGGCGCGATCCGCCGCAAGCTCGGGATTCCCGAACTGATCGAGACGGTGTACGGAGTCGGCTTCCGCCTGGGCAGGCCGCCGACGCCCGACGCCGATCCGATCCCCGGTGACCAGGGCGCGCCACCCCTCGGCCGATGACCCGGCGCATCCTGGCCGCTCAGCTCGCACTCACGACGGCGCTGCTCGTCGGCCTGTGCGTCCCGATGGGGCTCGACGCCACCCGCCACGACCAGGCGCTGTTCAGCCTGCGGCTCACGGCCGCGATGCAGGCCTACTGTGCCGAGGTGAAGTGGCGGCGGCTGTCCGCCGGCGCGGCCCCGCTGCCCGCCGCCGTACGCGACAGTGCGGCCGTGCCACCGGACGAGCTCCGGCTGTTCGACCCGAACGGTACGCCCGTGGCCGACACCGGGGACGACATCCCGATCATGGCCTGGGATCTGGATCGGGCCCGCCGGGAGAACGTGGTCATCAACCCGAACGCGGCCAATCGACACCGGATGATCATTATTGCTCCGGTGTCCAACGCGCAGGGTCTGGTCGGCATCCTGGCCGTCGCGCGCAGCGATGCCGGGCTGCGCGCCTCGATCATCCACCGGTGGACGATGATCGCCCTCGCGGGCGTCCTGGTCGCACTGGCCGCATTAGGGATCTCGATCCTGCTGGCCCGCTGGGTGGGCCGGCCGCTGCGCCAGCTCGAGCAGGCGGCGACCGAACTCGGTGCCGGCGATCTCACGATCCGGGCCAGAGCCGTCGGTGGCCCGCCCGAGGCACGCAAACTTGCCACGACGTTCGACGCGATGGCGGGACGGCTCCAGTTACTGGTCGACAGCCAGCGCCGGTTCCTCGCCGACGTCTCCCACCAGATCCGCACCCCGCTGACGGCGATGCGCCTGCGCTTGGAGCTGCTGCAACAGGACGTGGACGCGGACACCGCCGACGAGGTCGCGGGCACCCTGGTCGAGGTGCACCGGCTCTCCCGGATGGTCGACGGGCTGCTGGCGGTCTCCCGGGCCGAGCATGCACCGATCCCGACCCAGCCGATCCCCCTCGCGGTCGTCGCCGAGGAACGATGTCTGATCTGGCGACCGGTCGCAGCCGCCGCCGGAGTGACGCTGACCTGCGACGTCGACGCGGACCAGGTCGTCCAGTGCACCCCGGGGCACCTGGAGCAGATCCTCGACAATCTCCTCAGCAACGCGCTGGAGGCCACCCCGCCCGGCGGCCGGGTCAGCATCGCGTCCGGGACGAACCCAGCGGCCCAGCCACGCCCGGTGGGCGCCGGAGGCACCGCGGAGGCGGGCTTCGGGACGGGGAGCACCGCGGACGAGATGGACGAGATGAACGTCACCGGGCCGCAGAGCACCATGATGGCGGGAAGCAGGACGGCGGGAAGCAGGACGCGGCTCACGGTCACCGACAGCGGGCGCGGCCTGAGCGCCGAGCAGCGGGCCGCCGCCTTCCGCCGGTTCAGCTCCAACCTCAATGCCGACCAGCGATGCGACAACCAGCGATGCGCCGACCAGCGAGGAGAGGTGCCCGGCCGGGCCGATCGGCGCGGGAACGGCCTCGGGCTCGCCATCGTGCATGCCCTGGCGACCGCCGACGGCGGGACGGTCACTCTGGCCGAGAGTGCCAGCCGGGGTCTGTGCGTCGTCCTCGACCTGCCCCGGACACCTCCAGACCGACGGCGGGCGGCACCCGCATCGCGGCCGCGCCGGGCTCCGGGGCGCGGGCGGACATCGGCAACCATCCACGAACTACTGGAAGTAGTGGATTACGTCACGACGGATCACGCCATGGCCGACGACAGGCCGTGGCGACCGGGCAACGACTCCACCAGACTCCCGATTCACTAGATGATCTTTACTGGTTCTTTCCGAGCCGAGGAGCGGTCCGTAACCGCAATGCGTCCCGGGCCGGTTATTTTCGAACCGAGCCACCAGGGATGGAGTTCCACTGATCATGGTAAAAAGTCCGGCACAGAAGCTTCGTGACGTCGCGGCAACCGGTGTCAGCACGCTTCGCCGCGAAGGCGCAAAAAACGGCAAGAGATTGAAATCATCCTATCTGGCCGATCCGATCCACAGCTATCTGACGGAGCACAGCTCACCCCCGGATCCGATCCTCGACGAACTCTTCGCCGTGACGGCGGCGCTCCCCGAGGCGGAGATGCAGGTACCGGCCGAGCAGGGGACGTTCCTGACCATCCTGACGGCCTCGATCGCCCCGCGCCGCGCGGTCGAGATCGGTACCTTCACCGGCTATTCCGCGCTGTGCATCGCCCGGGGCCTGCCCGCCGACGGCCGACTTCTCTGCCTGGACATCAGCACGGAATGGACCTCGGTCGCCCGCCGGTACTGGGCTCGGGCCGGTGTTTCCGATCACATCGACCTCGTCCTCGGACCGGCGGCCGACAGCCTCGGCATGCTCCCCGAAGAACCCACCTTCGACCTGGCGTTCATCGACGCGGACAAGACCTCGTATAGGAGGTATTACGAACTTCTCCTTCCCCGGATGAACCCGAACGGGGTCATCATCGTCGACAATGTGTTGCAGTATGGGCACGTGGTGCGCTCCCACTCGGACAATCCTGCTGTCGTCGCCGTCAAACAGTTCAACGATCTTCTTACCGACGACTCTCGGGTACAGGTTGTCATGCTGCCCATTGCGGACGGACTGACCATCGTCCGGAAACTGCCCTCGCCGCGGACACCCGTCTAGGCTCCCCCGGCCGGGGGGTCCGCGGTCGCCACGAGGAGGCCGGCACCGGCCGCACCGGTCGGTCCCGGCGCGATGTCACACCCGGGGCCGCGCTCCCGCCGAGGTCCGACCTCGGCAGGCGGCACCCGTGGGACGCAGGTGCCGTCGGGACAATCTTCTACGAAGAGTAGAAGGCAAGATGGTCGGGTGACCGTCACCTCGACAGGTGCGCTCCCATGCACCTGACCCAGTCGACCGACCTGGCGCTGCGGGCGCTCATGCTCACAGCCACCCGGGAGGATCGCCTCACCGTCCGCGACCTCTCGAAAGCCCTCGATGTTCCGCTCACCCACATGGCGAAGATCGTGCAACGCCTCCAGCGGCTCGACCTCGTGGTCACCGTGCGCGGACGCACCGGCGGGGTGCTGCTCGCCCCGGGCGCGACGCAGGTCACCGTCGGGCACATCGTCCGTGCCCTCGAGGGCACGGACGAGTTCGTCTCCTGCGACGGTCCCCCGTGCCCGCTGCGATGCGCCTGCCGACTGCGCCCCCTCCTGCGACGAGCCCAGGAGAACTTCCTGGTCACACTCGACGAGGTGACCCTCGCCGAGCTCACCGACGAACCCGCCGGCGCCGTCCTGCGCTCCCTCGCGCCACCGGTCCGCTGACACCCGGCCCCGCCCGCCACGAAACGCCCTGGAACCACCCGGGACTGGACGAGCGGACCCCGCCGTTCTGTCGGACCTGCGGGCAAGAATCGTCTGGAACGCAGGCTGGTTACGGGAGGAATCCCCCGCAACGTCTCGGCGTCAGGCCGGCGCCTCGGACCCGAGGTCCGCCAGCACCGGCCTTTCCGCGAATTCTCTCGGTTCGTTTTTCCCGCTACTGCTCCGCTTTATCGTGCTCCGCCCCGGCGAATACCCGAGGTCACCCTCGTCAGCTTCCGTAGGCGGCGATGAAGGGCGTATCAGCCTTGATCTTACCGAGCTTCGTGGCGCCGCCCGGCTCACCGAGCGGTGCGTCCCGACCTGGCAGGACGGTGCTGAAGAACAGCGCCTCGCTTTCAATGAACTCCTTGTCCTTCGCGGAAACACGGTCGTCACTGATGGCCGCGCCGACCGGGCAGGACACTGCGCAGGCGCCGCATTCCGTGCACTCGTCCGGATTGATGTACATCTTACGGTCACCCTCGTAGATGCAATCGGCCGGGCACCCCTCCAGGCAGGAGCCATCCTTGACATCGATACACGCGGCGGTGATGACAAATGGCATGAGAACCCTCACTTCCGATCGACCATGCCGGACCACATCCGGACGGCAGTCAATCCCATGGCTGGCCTCCGACTGCTTCTCGGCTGGTTCCGACCGAGACGGATGGCCGTGCGGCGAACCCGAATGAATGGTATAGGTTCGCGGGGCGCCGGCAGGTCGTGCACCGTGAACGGCATGTAAACAAATTATCCGCGAGACAAGCCTCACGGATATCCCCGAGATTCATCAGAAAGAAAACCTCAAGGATATTTTTATCAATAACATTATCTTGATTTGGATCGCGCCAGAATACCCGCCCGCATTCCCCCGGAGGATGCCATCACGGTACCGGCCCGGCACGAGGCGGCAGGGTGGCGGGGTGGCGGGGCCGCCCCCGGGAGAAATCCGGGCGCCGGTACCCGCCGGTCGTACCCACCGGGCGTACCCACTGATCACACTCCGGGAAGGCCGCTGATCATGCGGCGTCACCGGCGTTCCCCAGACCCCGCCCGGGCGGAGGTTCACGATCCAGGCGGAGGTTCGAGGGCCCGGGGAGCAGGCGATCGTTGCAGGTGGGACGGAATTTCCATCCGGACGATCTCGCCGTAGGCGAGGAATCTCATGAGCACGAAGAACCAGTGCGCCGGCCACACCTGCAGTCGGACGGGGGGTTGGCCGGCAAGCATGATGACCATGCTGTCGCCATCCACCCCGGACGCCCGCAGGTACGGGTAGCCGATATCGGTCCAGCCGGTCGTGAGCGCCAGCGCGAGGCGCCAGTTCGTCAGGAAAAGGTGCCCCTGAGAGACAGGGCGCCACTGGACCGCGGCGAGCGCCTCGGCGCGCCTGCGCTGGCTGCCGTTGTACAGGGCACTGCCGAGCAGGGACGCGCCGAGCAGAAGGGGACTACCGAAGGCGACGAACCACCCCTGATTATAGGTGACGTTCTGGCCGATGTACTGCCAGACGCAGACGGGTGCCTGGGCCAGCACGGCTTCACCCGCACCCAGCGCGATCTGCACGGGTTGTGCCCGCGGACGCCATCCGCGCGTGAGCGCCTCACCGAGTTCCGCGCCAGCCAGCCAGCTCTCCTCGTACGGGGTACGCGGTCCCGGCCGCATCGGACGATGTCGGGGCAAGGTCACCAATCCCACGTCGCGCGATCACTGTCAGCCTTGATTGTCCATCATTGCCGTTCATCATTCGCAGGGCCGGCGCGGGGCATCCGGATTGGTTCACCTCCGCGCGCAGGCCGGGCGGGACCTTCCCCGACCGGCCTACGGGTTTTCCCGCGCCGACCGGCGGCCGGAATTCCGTCAGCCTTGTACTCGGTCAGGCCTTGTACTCGGCCAAGGCATGTACTCGGTCATGACGCCCCCCGCACGATTTCCAGCGGTCTACCTCGAGGAACGGGCAGAGATGGTTCTTGATCCGTTGAGCGTACCCATGCTGATCGCCAACACCGTGCTGTAATGCCCCCATGGCGACATTCGGTGCGATGCGACGGCACCCGGAGCGGCACAGCACGAACCGTTCGGGCTGGCTGCGCGCGGCCGTCCTCGGCGCGAACGACGGCCTGGTCTCCACCTCCAGCCTCATCGTCGGCGTCGCCGCGAGCGGCGCCTCCACCGGCGCGGTCCTGACCGCCGGGATCGCGGGTCTGACCGCGGGGGCGATGTCGATGGCGGCCGGGGAATATGTGTCGGTGAGCTCCCAGGCCGACGTGGAACACGCGGACCGGGCCAAGGAGAGCGCGGAGCTGGCGGCCAACCCCGCGGCCGAGCTCGCCGAGCTGGTCGGCATCTACGAGCAGCGCGGCCTTCCGCGCGACCTCGCCAGGCAGGTCGCCGTGGCACTGACCGAGCGGGGTGCGCTGGAGGCGCACCTGCGCGACGAACTCGGCCAGAGTGAGGCCACCCGGGCGCGCCCGGTCCAGGCCGCCGTCGCGTCGGCGGGCAGCTTCACAGCCGGCGGGCTGGTGCCGTTCCTCGGGATGTCGGCCCCGGCGGGGGCAGGCCGCCTGGTGCTCGTCGTCGTGGTGACGGTGATCGGTCTCGCCGTCGCGGGCATGCTCGCCGCGCGGGCCGCCGGTATGGCGCTGCTACGTCCGGCCCTGCGCGTCGTGCTGGGCGGCGCCGCGGCCATGCTGGTCACCGCGCTGGTCGGTCTGATCACCGGCGCGGCCGGCGGCTGACCGACCGCCGGGACGTACCTGAGCCCACCACCGATCCACCGCTGGTCCGTGGGCTCATACCGTTCCTCGGTGAGCGCGGGGCGAACCACGGGTCGTCGGCACCGGCGCCGCCGGGTCTGGTAGGCGGCTACATCCGGTGTTCGACGATCACGTCGGCGGTCATCGCCAGCGCGCCGGGGCTGCGCGGGCTGCGCACCACCACGAGGGCGAACAGGGCGTCGAGCACCGACAGGTGCACGATCCGGCTGGTCATCGCCTCGATGCGATACGCCGTCTCCCGACTGCCCACCACCACCGCGTGCTGCACCAGCTCGGTCAACGGTGACCGGGCAAAGCTCGTGATCGCGGCGGTGTGCGCCCCGGCGTCCACGGCCGCCCGCATCGCCGCCAGTGTCTCCGCCGTCGAGCCGGTGTGGCTGACCGCAACACACAGATCACCCGCCGCCAGCATCCGGGCGGTGACGTGCTGCACATGCGCGTCCCCGGCGAACCGCGCATCGACCCCGACCGTGGTCAGCCGGTAGGCGGCATCCATCGCCAGCGGCGCCGACGTCCCCACCGCCACGAACAACGTCCGCGGCGCGGCGACGACCAGGTCGGCGATCGCCGCCAGCACGCCACCGTCGATCCCCCGCGCCGCCTCGGTCAGCGCACTCGCCGCCCCGCCGAGCACCTTCCCGGCAATCTCATCCGGGCCATCGGCCGCGGATACCTCGTCCACCAGCTGCCGCTCCACCGGCAGCGTCTCCCGGATCAGCGCCAACTTGAGTTCCTGATAGCCCCGAAGCCCGAGGCTCTGGCAGAACCGCACCACCGTCGCCGGCGAGCTTCCCGACACCTGCGCCAGCTCGCTCACCGACTGGTGGATCATCGCAACCGGGTCGGCGAGGACCTGCCGCGCCACCCGCTGCTCCGCCGACGACAGCGACGCCGACAAAGCCCGGATGCGCTCCAACACGGCGGGCGCGGCAGCGCCGCCCTCGACCCTCACAGTCACATCACTAGTCACGACACGTCACGCTAAGCGCGTAGGCGCAACGGTCAGATGCCTAAAGGTAAACTTCGGATGAATATTTCATAGTATCATGTATTATGAAAGTCCATTTCGGTCCCGGGCGGTCGGTGTCGG
>NZ_CDWWEW010000051.1:10410-18999 GCF_977966315.1 Frankia sp. CeRuru1 | reverse complement strand
GGCCCGGAGGGCCAGGGCCGGCCGGACCGCTCCAGGGCTTCGGACTCCAACACCCGGTACGGCAACGCCGGGTACGGCGGATCGCCGCGTGCGGGCGATGCGGGATCCGGTAGTTCCTCCAGCTCCTCTTCCTCCTCCTCGGCTTCCTCGTTCGACCGCCGCCCGGGTGGGGCTCGGCGTCCGGAGGGGACCGGCGGTGGGCGTGCCCCGGCGGCTGGCGGTGAGCGCTTCTCCCGAGCCGACGGCCCGCGCGGTGACCGGGGCGCGAACGGCCCGCGCGGTGACCGGGGCGCGAACGGCCCGCGCGGTGACCGGGGCGCGAACGGAGCCTCCGCCCGCAACCGGGGTGCCGCCGAGGCAGCTTGGCGCGAGCGTCGAGGTCGGCCGGGCGCGGAGGAGACCGGTCGGTCCGGAAGGCCGACTAGCCGTCCCGACCACGGCAGACCGGGGCGCGACTCCTCGGTATCCCATCGGCCCGGGCAGGCCCGGGCCAGCAGCGACGGCCCGCACCCCCGGCACGACGGCCCTGAACGGCCGACTCACGGCAGAGTCTGGCGTTCCGATGGCGACCGTCCCGCGGGTACGCGCTCGGCCGGCCTGCGGCCCGGCGGCGATCGAGGCCGGAAGTCCCGGGAGTCCCGGGAGACGCGGGAGTCCCGGGACACCAGCGGTGGAGGGGCCCGCCGCGACGGCTCCGCTCGCGCCGAGCACCGCGGCCGGCCGTTCACCGAGGCTTCCAGGCCCGGGGGCGGCGGCCCCCGCGGCGGCCGTCCGACCGGGCCGGGCCGGCCCGACAGAACTGACCGGGCTGGCCGGACAGATCAGACTGAGCAGGGCAGCCGGCGGGCCCGGGTGCCGGCTCCGCCACTTCCCGACGAGGCCCGCGCGGACCTGCTGGACCACGACGTGCGCCGCTCCCTTCGGGGCCTGCCGTCGTCGCTCGCCGACACGATCGCCCGCCATCTCGTCGCAACCGCCCTGCTGCTCGACGACGATCCCGCCCGCGCGCTTGCCCACGCCCGCGCCGCCGCCGATCGAGTGCCACGCCTGCCCGCGGTGCGCGAGGCGGTCGGTATCGCGGCTTACCACGCGGGGGAGTACGCGACGGCCCTGGTGGAACTTCGGGCCGCTCGTCGGATGGACGGTTCCGCGCACAACCTGCCGCTGATGGCGGACAGCGAACGGGGGCTGGGCCGGCCGGAGCGTACCGTCGCCTACCTGCGGGATCCGCAGATCGACCAGCTTGATCCGGCCGCTCGGGCGGAGATGCTCATCGTCGTCTCCGGGGCCCGCCGGGACCTCGGTCAGCCGGAGGCCGCCGTCGTGTTGCTGCGGGATCTGGCCACGGCCAAGATGCCGCCCGCGCCGTGGACCGCCCGTCTCTGGTACGCCTATGCCGAGGCGCTGCTTGCCGCCGGTCGTCCCGAGGAGGCCGCACGCTGGTTCACCTCCACGGCGGCGATCGACGAAGGAGAGACTGACGCCGACGCCCGCGCGTATCTGATCATGACTGGTCGGCCTCTCCCCGAGGAGAACGAGGAGGCTGCGCGGGACGGCGCGGATCTCCTGCTCTCCGATCGGGCCGATCCCGGCGCGGACGCCGGGACCGAGGCGAATACCGAAGCGAATGTCGATCAGGACGTTACCGGCCATGATTTTACTGATCATGGTGACGCCCCTGGCCCCGGCCTCGAGACCGAGGGGACGAAGACCGAGGGGTAGGACCGTCCGGCCGAGGGCCACTCCGCCCGCGGTATCCGTAGGTCTGCGGGGAGGTGGGTCCGCGGTGGAGACGGACAGTACCTACGCCGGTCATGCGTACGCCGGTCAGTCGTCGAGTGGACGCAGCACGAGTCCGGTGCGCGGCTTTGGGGTGAACAACGTCGACTTGCGCGGCATCCGCTCGCCGGCCTCGGCGACGGCCGCCACATCGGCGATCGGGGTGGGGTTGAGCAGCAGCGCGGTACCTCCCGCCGCAGCCGCCGCGGCGATCGCGGCCGGCGCGTCGTGGTGGTAGTCGACCACGCCCACCGTGTCCGTCAACCCCCAGACGTCCACGATCAACGCAAGATGAGTGACGGTGACGTCGAGTCCACGGAAGGCCGCCGACCGTTCGGGGGGCAGGCTACGCGCGAGCAGGTCGGGGTCGGGCTCGGTGAGCAGGTAGGCCGCGGTGCCGTTGGTGACCACGAATGCGTGCCCGCCCTGCCCGGCCTTGGCCAGCTCCTCCACCAGCGCGTCCGAGTCCGCGCCTGCCGGCCCCACGCCACCGGCATCCCCGGCAGCGGTACCGCCCTCGCCGGGCCCGGCGAGCTGACGCACGGTGAACACCTCGGCGGCCCGCCGCACTGCCTCGGCGAGCCCGAGACCACGCACCACCCGGTGGATGGCGTGCACCTGGGGCCCCGAGACGGTCGCGTCGACGAGGAAGGCCAGACCGAAGTCCCAGGGACCCGAACCATCCCCGGCGGCGTGCCGTTCCGCCTGGTACTGGCGGTAGGTGGCGTACCGATGGTGGCCGTCTGCGATCATCGCGCGCCGGGGCAGTAGGTCCGCGGCGATGGCGGTGAGGACCGCCGGATCGTCGATGGCCCAGAGCCGGTGCGTCACCCCGTCGCCCGTGGACGTCTCCACCAGCGGCGTCGTGGCGACCACCATCGAGACCACCCGGCTGGTCTCGCCGCCGCCGGCGTAGAGCAGGAAGATCGGTTCCAGGTTCGCGCGGGTCGCGCGGGTCAGCGCCAACCGGTCTGAGACCGGGCCCGCCATGGTGTTCTCATGCGGGAGGATGATCCCCGCATCCGGATCGGTCAGCGCGACCGCCCCGATCAGCCCGCGCTGGGCATGGCCGGCCTGCTCCTCCTCGTAGACGTAGACGGAGGCCTTCTCGTCGCGACGCAGCACCCCGCTGTCCAGCCATGCCCGCAGCGTGCGGGCGGCCCCGTCGTAGTCCTCCCCGGGGAGGATGAGCCGTACCACGTTGTGCTCGTCGCGCGCCTGGAGTTCCGCCCGCTCGGCGTCGTCGATGACGTCGTAGGGCGGGGAGGTCAGCGGGGCGAGGTCCGGCCCGGAGGACGGAAATCGTGCGGCCCGGAACGGGGCGAGCACGAGACCCGCCGGGGCGGGAACGGGACGATCGGCGTCAACCATGAGCCGCATCGTAGGGCCCCGAGAGCGCGGACCCGGTGTGACCCGGGAGTGCCCTCGCCACTGACCGCCCGTGTTCCGGCCGGCCCAACCGGGCGAGAGGAACATTTCACCACCTTTACGTAGTGCGAGCGTGCCATCGGAGCGGCGGGACGGTGGACAGCGCACACCTGATCGTTATGGGGATCTCGAGGTACGTCGGGTGGCTTTGCGGCGACACTGGAGCTGCGGACCTCGAGGATGTGCCTGGTGCCTGCGGTGGCGGAGCCGGACGGAGTGATTCCGGATCCGGAGGTGTTCCTCGGGTGAGAGGCGGTGATGCGCACCGAGGGCGCCACGGTGCGGCGGAGCCCGGCGCGAGGCCCGTGCCCGGTGCTCAGGATTGGCGAGGCGGCAGATGATCATCCGTGTAGTGGAGGTGAAGATGTCCGAGGAGACCGGCCCTCCGGGGGATGTACCGGACGAGATGCCCGGTGGGCTGCCCGCCCGCGGACGACGTGATAGATCCAGCTCGGTGCCGTCCGAGGTGACGTCCTGGGGGGATGACGGTGCGGACCGGTCCCGGCCGGGACCGGCGGGTGAGGTCTACGACTGGTACACCCGGGGGATGGCGCTGCTCGGCCACGGGGACGCCAATGCCGCGGTGCAGCTGCTGGCCCACGCCGTCGCGGCCGAACCCGCCTCGCCGAGCGTGCGGGAGGCGCTGGCCCGGGCGCAGTTCACCGCCGGTCAGTACGGCGCGGCCCGGGAGACCTTCGCCTGGATCGTGGATCGGCATCCCACCGACGACTACGCCCAGTTCGGCCTCGGGTTGTCCGCCCGCAAGATCGGTGATCTTCGGGTAGCCGTGGAGCATCTGGCGCTGGCCGTGGCGATGCGTCCCGACATCCGACACTACGATGTCGCGCTGCGTGGCGCCCGCGCGGCGTTGGCCCGAGCGTGACCCGGCCGGCCGCCGTGCCCGCGGACGAGACCACGTCAGTCAGCTCTTCGTCAGTCAGCCCTTCCGCGGTCTCCTCCGCTTCGTCGTCCTCCGTGTTTTCTGGTTTCTCCGTGCCTTCCGGCGGCTTCCCCGGGCCGTTGCGTGGGACGGACCGGCCGCTGGCCGATCTGTTCGACGTCGCCCTGATGGATCTTGACGGTGTCGTCAACCGTGGGGGCGCCGCCGTGCCGCACGCGGCGGACACCATCGCCGCCGCGGGCCGCCGGGGGATGCGCACGGTGTACGTCACGAACAACGCACTGCGCCCGCCGGCCGAGGTCGCCGCCCGCCTGCGCGGCTTCGGCGTGCCGGCGCAAACCGAGGACGTCGTCACCTCGGCGCAGGCAGCGGCGCACGTCCTGGCTGAACGGCTGGGCACCGGATCTCGGGTGCTCATTACCGGAGGGCGGGGACTTCGACAGGCGGTGACGGAGGAGGGCCTGGTCCCGGTGGACTCGGCCGAGGACGATCCGGCGGCGGTGGTCCAGGGGTTCGACCCAGATCTCACCTATGCCCGCCTCGCCGAGGCGGCCTATGCCATCCGGGCCGGAGCACTGTGGATCGCCAGCAACGCCGATCGCACCGTGCCGACCGAGCGGGGCGTCGCGCCCGGCAACGGATCCGTCATCGCCTTCCTGCGGGCCGCCACGGACCGCGAGCCGGTGGTGACCGGCAAGCCCGAGTTGGCGATGCACCGTGAGTCGATGCGGCGCAGCGGAGCCCGGACACCCCTCATCGTCGGTGACCGGCTCGACACCGACATCGAGGCCGGTCACCGGACGTCGACGCCGACCCTGCTCGTCTTCACCGGGGTGACGACCCCCGGGGACCTGCTCGCCGCTCCCGCTCCGCACCGTCCCAACTTCGTCGCCGCGGACCTGCGCGGGCTGCTCCGGGCGGCGCCACCGGTGAAGGCCGTCCCGGAGCTGGGGAACCACGCCTATCGTTGCGGCGCCTGGAGCAGCCGGGTCGAGGAGGGGACGCTGCACTGGTCGGGTGAGAGCCACTGGTCGGGTGAGAGCCACGGGCCGGGCGATGACGCGTCGGGTGGCGATCGTTCGGGTAGCGGGCATTCCGGTGGGAATGCGTCAGACTGGGATGTGCCGGGCGACGACACGTGGAACGGGGACGGCACCGACGGGCTGGACGGGCTGCGGGCCGCCTGCGCCACAGTCTGGTCCGCCCTGGACAGCGGCGTCGCCGTCCACACGATCGTGGCGCGACGCCCGCCGGGCTGCGAGGACCTGATGGCTCCGGAGCCCCGGGCGCTGGAGCCCGTGGCGCCCGCCTGAGTCCCGGCGCCCGCCTGAGTCCCGGTGCCTTGGAGCATCGTCGGCGAACAGGCGCATCGTCACAGCAGCGAGCGGACCCGCAGCAGATCCCGCACGCTCGCGTCCACCTTCAGCCGTCCACTGACCCAGGCGGTCATCGCGGGAAGCCTTCCCTCGGCGACCGCCACCAGGTCGTCGCTGTCCAGCGTCAGGATGATCTGGGCGTCGTCGCGGGTGCCCTCGCCGATGTGCCGCAGGCAGCCGTCACGCAGCTCCCCGGAGAAGACGGCATCGAGATCGGGGATACGGCAGACGATGACGCGATCCGGGGCACGGGGGGGACGGCCGTCGGCGGAGAGCCCATCCAGGCGGGCGGCGAGAGCATGGAGCGCGGCCTCGCACTGCGACCTGTCGGCCATCCCGGCCGGTCCTCCTCTCGGCCTGTTCGACCTGTGCCCCTCTCGGCCCGGCGTGTCCGGGACACTAGCGTGGGAGTAGGTGTTCCGGGCGGGACGACCCGCGTGGTGGGCGAGTTTACACCGGTTGCGAGCCGATCTCCGGTGGTCCTGACGGACCCGGGGTGAGGTCCCGGGCCGGCCGAGGGCGGATCCGGCCGGACGAGGAGTGGACAGGACATGAGATTCGTCGCATGACGCACGCCGCCAGGGTCCGTCGCGTCAGCGGCCGTGAGTGCGGGAGGCTGACAACGTGAACACCGAGAATCTGCCCGCCGAGGTTCGCGACGCCCTTGGCCGGCTGGACATGCTCGACGTCCTACCGACGGCCGCGCATGTCGAGGTCTTCGAGGAGATAAACCGCCGGTTGGCCGGGGCACTGGCGGACCTGGATGGGAGCGCTGACCAGGTTAAGGGCGCTGACCACGTCAAGGGCGCTGGGGGCGCGGCCGGGCCGGGCGTGCCCGTTCCGGCGCGTTCCGGGGCGCGTCCCACGGGAGGGCCGCGGCCCGGGCCGGGCATGATCCGGCCGGTGCGGTGAGTCGCTCCGGGGTCACGATGTCCCGCCGGACGCGTCTGGACAGCGAACTTGTCCGTCGTGGTCTCGCCCGGTCCCGGGAGCAGGCCGTTGCGGCGATCACCGCGGGTCGGGTGCTGGTCGGCGGCATTCCTGCCACGAAGGCCGCCACGGTGGTCGACGGATCCACCTCCATCGCGGTGACGAAGGGGGACGATCCCGGCTACGCCTCCCGCGGCGCGCACAAACTTCTCGGTGCCTTCGAGGCCTTCGGGGTCCCCGCACCGGAACCGGGGCCGGGTGTCGAAATCCCGCGTTCCACCGGCCCCACGCTGGTCGTGGCCGGTCGACGGTGCCTGGACGTCGGTGCCTCCACCGGCGGCTTCACCGACGTGCTGCTGCGGTACGGGGCGGCCTCCGTCGTGGCCGTGGACGTCGGCTACGGGCAGTTGCTGTGGCGGCTGCGCTGCGATCCCCGGGTCTGCGTGCTCGACCGCACCAACGCCCGGAACCTGACGCCCGCCGAGATCGGTGACCGCGTCGACCTGGTCGTCGGGGACCTGTCGTTCATCTCGCTGGCCCTGGTGCTGCCCGCGCTGCGCGCCTGCGCGGTCCCAGACGCCGATTTCGTGCTGCTGGTGAAGCCCCAGTTCGAGGTCGGCCGGGAGCGGCTCGGGCCAGGCGGGGTGGTGCGCGACACCGCGTTGCACGCCGAGGCGGTCCGCGACGTGGCCACGTCCGCAGCCATGCTGGATCTCGGCGTGCGTGGTGTCACGGCGAGTCCGCTGCCCGGCCCGGCGGGCAATGTCGAGTACCTGCTGTGGCTGGCCGCCGGGGCTCCACCGCTCGACGCGGACGTCCTGGCCGGGGCGATCGCCGCCGGCCCCGCCGGCCCCGCGGGATCGGGGCGTCGGGCATGACGCGGGAGATCCTCGTTGTCACCCATCCCCGCCGCTCGGTGGTCCGGGAGAGCGCCCATTGGGTCATCGAGGGCCTGGCCGCCGCCGGGGTGTCGCCGCGAGTGCTGCGGGACGAGGCGGAGATGCTCGACCTGACCGCCGCCAACATCGTGCCGCACGACGCCGACGCGGCCGTCGGGGTGGAACTGGTGCTGGTCCTCGGCGGCGACGGCAGCCTGCTGCGCGGCGCGGAGCTGGCCCGCACCGCTGACGCCCCGCTGCTGGGCGTGAACCTTGGGCACGTCGGGTTCCTCGCCGAGGCTGAACCCGACGCGCTGGCATCCACCATCGAGCACGTCGTCCGCAAGGACTACACGGTCGAGGAACGCATGACGGTCGACGTCACGGTCCGGCGGCGTGGCGAGGTCACCTATACCGGCTGGGCGCTCAACGAGATGTCCCTGGAGAAGGCCGAGCGCGCTCGGATGCTGGAATGCGTGCTGGAGATTGACGGGCGTCCGCTGTCCCGGTGGGGATGCGACGGGGTGATCTGTTCAACGCCCACCGGATCCACCGCCTACGCCTTCTCGGCCGGTGGTCCGGTGATGTGGCCGGGCGTCGAGGCCCTGCTGGTCGCCCCGATCAGCGCGCACGCGCTGTTCGCCCGGCCGCTCGTGCTGGCGCCGGCCTCCGCGGTCGCCGTGGAGATCCTGCCGCCGGTGCCCGCGGTCCTCTACTGTGACGGCCGGCGGTTCGTCGAGGTGCCCCCCGATTCGCGGGTCGAGGTGGTCCGCGGCCGCCAACCGGTGCGGCTCGCCGTGGTGCATCCGCTGCCGTTCACTGATCGTCTCGTCGCCAAGTTTGGCCTTCCGGTGGAAGGCTGGCGAGGACGCAACCAACGTCCCTCCCCCGCGTAGCAGCTTCGCCGCGACGCGGGGACCCCTGGCCTAGGGCGCCGTTCGGGGTTTCCGTCAGCTCGCCTTCGGCGAGCTTCCTGGGATGATCGTCGGGGGCTTCGCCGCGACGCGGCGGCAGCGGTGGCGGATCTTCCGCCTCTGCGATATCGGCCTCCGTCCTGGTGACGCTAGAGTTCGGGGCGTGCTCGAGGAGATTCGCATCCGCGGCCTCGGGGTCATCGACGACGCCGCCCTCGACCTTGCTCCCGGCCTCACCGTGGTGAGCGGCGAGACCGGAGCCGGCAAGACCATGATTGTCCAGGGGCTGGGGCTGCTCACCGGCGGGCGGGCGGATTACGGTCTGGTCCGGCCGGGGGCCGATCGCGCCTTCGTCGAGGGTCGGCTCGTCATCGGTGCCGAGT
>NZ_CDWWEW010000051.1:0-10385 GCF_977966315.1 Frankia sp. CeRuru1 | reverse complement strand
GGGTCCGCGAAGTCGGTGGCGACCTCGACGAGGATCCGGGCGGCGCCGTCCTCGTCGTCGGTCGGACCCTGACCGCGGAGGGCCGGTCCCGGGCGCAGGTCGCGGGCCGCTCGGTCCCGGCGAGTGTCCTCGCCGAGATCGCTGAGGAGCTGATCGCCGTGCACGGCCAGTCCGAGGCACAGCGCCTGCTCAAGCCGTCCACCCAGCGTGACGCGTTGGACCGGTTCGCCGGTTCCGCCGTCGCCGGGCCGTTGGCCCGCTACGGCGGTGTGTACCGGGAGCTGACCCGGGTCAGTCGGCGGCTCGCCGAGATCACCGACCGGGTGCGTGAACGCGAGCAGGAGGCGGAGCTGCTGCGCCTCGGCCTGGACGAGGTGGAACGGGTCGCCCCCGGCCCTGGTGAGGACGTCATCCTCGACGCCGAGCTGACCAGGCTGGAGCATGCGGAGACCCTGGTGCGGGCGGCGCGGACCGCGCACGCCGCGCTGATGAGCGATCCGGCCACCGGGTCGGACGAGCCCGGTGCGGTCGATCTGGTGGCCGCGGCCCAGCGGGTCATCGCCGGCGAGTCCGCCCTCGACGCCGAGCTCGCCGCCCTCGGCGCGCGGCTCACGGAGGTGGGGATGCTACTCACCGACGTCGCCGCGGACCTCGCCTCCTACGCGGAGGGCATCGATGCTGACCCGGTGCGCCTCGCCGACGCCCAGGCGCGTAAGGCCGCCCTCACCAGCCTGACCCGGGCGCACGGTACCGGCATCGACGGGGTGCTGGCCTGGGCGGACCAGGCCGGGCGCCGGCTGCTGGAACTCGACGGCGCCGGGGACAGCGTCGAGGCGCTCACCGCCCGGCGGGACAGCCTGACCGCCGAGCTGGCCCGGCTTGCCGAGGAGGTCAGCGACGCCCGGACCAAGGCGGCGGCCCGGTTCGGTGCGGCGGTCGCCGCCGAGCTCGCCGGGCTCGCGATGCCCCGGGCCCGGGTGGAGGCCGCCGTGTCGCAGCGCGACGATCCGGCCGGTCTGCCGGTCGGCCTGCGGGTCGTCGCGTTTGGACCGTTCGGCGTCGACGACGTGGAGCTGCGGCTGATCCCGCATCCCGGGGCGCCGCCGCGGCCGGTCCAGAAAGGCGCGTCGGGCGGTGAGCTGTCCCGGGTCATGCTCGCGATCGAGGTCGTCCTCGCCGCCGCCGACACCGGTTCGACCATGGTCTTCGACGAGGTGGACGCCGGGGTCGGCGGTCGGGCCGCGGTGGAGATCGGCCGGCGCCTCGCCCGTCTCGCCCGCACTCATCAGGTGATCTGTATCACCCATCTGCCGCAGGTCGCCGCCTTCGCGGACCGTCATCTGGTGGTCCACAAGGCCGACGACGGATCGGTCACCCGCAGTGGGGTCGTCACGCTCGACGACGCCGGCCGGGTGCGGGAACTCTCCCGGATGCTTGCCGGCCAGGAGGAGAGCCCGCTGGCCCGTGGGCACGCCGAGGAGCTGCTCGCCGCCGCGGCGGCCGACAAGGCGCTGCCGTAGTGCCACCGCGGTCGGGGAGACCGGGCATCCTGCGGTGGTCCAGGGAGTCACCGAAGGTGATAACCGAGGGCCCTGACTCACCCTTATGGCAGAGTCCCCGCATTGCGCTGGAGGCGTCGTGCGGGGGAGCTGTTACCGTGAAGTCCCGTGGAGGCGCCGGGGCCGGACCGGCGGCGTAACCACGGGAGCTTCGGGTGGGTCAGGCGCATATCACCAAACACATCTTCGTCACCGGCGGGGTCGCGTCCAGTCTCGGCAAGGGACTAACCGCGTCGAGCCTCGGTCGACTCCTCAAGGCTCGTGGACTCCGCGTCACGATGCAGAAGCTCGACCCCTACCTCAACGTGGACCCGGGGACGATGAACCCGTTCCAGCACGGTGAGGTGTTCGTGACCGACGACGGGGCCGAGACCGACCTCGACATCGGCCACTACGAGCGGTTCCTCGACGTCGACCTCGACGGCAGCGCCAACGTGACGACGGGCCAGGTCTACTCGGCCGTTATCGCCAGGGAACGCCGCGGCGGCTATCTGGGCCAGACCGTCCAGGTCGTCCCGCACATCACCGACGAGATCAAGAACCGGATCCGGCGGCTGGCCGGTGACTCCGTCGACGTGGTGATCACCGAGGTCGGCGGGACCGTCGGGGACATCGAATCGCTGCCCTACCTGGAGGCGATCCGTCAGGTACGCCACGAGGTCGGTCGGGACAACGCCCTGACGGTGCACGTGAGCCTGGTCCCCTACCTCGCCCCCTCCGGAGAGCTGAAGACCAAGCCGACCCAGCATTCGGTCGCGGCGTTGCGCAGCATCGGCCTGCAGCCCGACGCCGTGGTCTGCCGGTCCGACCGGCCGCTGCCCGATTCACTCAAGAAGAAGATCGCGATGATGTGCGACGTCGACGACGAGGCCGTCGTCGGGGCGCCGGACGCGAGCTCCATCTACGACATTCCCCGGGTGCTGCACCGCGAGGGTCTCGACGCCTACGTGGTGCGTCGGCTCGGGCTGTCCTTCCGCGACGTCGACTGGACGGAATGGGACACGTTGCTGCGGCGGGTGCACCACCCGGCCAACACGGCGACGATCGCGATCGTCGGCAAGTACGTGGACCTCCCCGACGCCTACCTCTCGGTGACCGAGGCCCTGCGCGCCGGCGCCTTCGCCACCGACACTCGGGTGGACCTGCGGTGGGTCACCTCGGACGAGTGCTCTTCCCCGGACGTGACGGCCACCCTGCTTGACGGGGTCGACGGGATCATCGTTCCCGGTGGTTTCGGGGTGCGGGGCATCGAGGGCAAGCTCACCGCGCTGCGGCACGCCCGCGAGAACGGCATTCCGACCCTCGGTATCTGCCTCGGCCTGCAGTGCATGGTCATCGAGGCGGCCCGCAGTCTCGCCGGCCTGGAGGCGGCGAACTCCACCGAGTTCGTCCCCGAGACCCCCCACCCGGTGATCTCCACGATGGCTGACCAGCACGAGGTGGTGGCCGGCACCCGGGACATGGGCGGCACAATGCGACTGGGCCTGTACTCGTGCGTGCTGGTGCCCGGCACGCTCGCCCGGCGTGAGTACGGCGCCGCCGAGGTCGCCGAGCGCCACCGGCACCGGTACGAGGTGAACAACGACTATCGGCACCGGCTGGCCGCCGCCGGGCTGGTCTTCTCCGGGGCGTCGCCGGACGGCCGCCTGGTCGAGGTGGTCGAGCTGCCCGCCGACGTGCACCCGTACTACGTCGGCACCCAGGCACATCCGGAGTTCCGGTCCCGGCCGACCCGGGCCCATCCGCTGTTCCGGGGTCTCGTCGCCGCGGCGGTCGCGCATGCGGACCGTCGCCGCGGGGTGCTGCCGGTGGACCTGCCGGGCGAGGACGCCCCCACTCCGGAGAACGGTGTCCCGGAGAACGGCGCCGCGCAGACCCGCGGCGTCACGGCCGGTCGATCCGGCGGGAGTATCCGCCGGGGCGCGAGCGCGTCCCGGCCGAGCGTCAGCTCCAACGGCACCGCCGCGCTGGTGTCCCCGTGACGGCGACCCCGCACCGGTACGAGGTCGCCGAGAGCACCCTAGCCTACCAGGGGAGGGTCATCTCCGTCCGCCGCGATCAGGTGCGGATGCCGGATGGCGACATCTCGCAGCGTGATGTGGTGGTGCATCCCGGCGCCGTGGGGGTGGTTGCCCTCGACGAGGCCGATCGGGTGGTGATGGTCCATCAGTACCGTCATCCCGTCGGTGGTCCGCTGTGGGAGCTGCCCGCCGGCATTCTCGACGTGCCGGGCGAGCCGGCGTCCTCGGCCGCCGCGCGGGAGCTGGCCGAGGAGGCCGGGCTGCGCGCCGACCGCTACGATCTGCTGGTTGACGTGTGGGCCTCGCCGGGGATGACCGACGAGGCCTACCGCCTTTTCCTGGCCCGCGGGCTGCACGAGATCCCGGCTGCCGAGCGGTACGTGCCGGTGCACGAGGAGGCCGAGATGGGTCTCGCGCGTATCGACTTCACCGACGCTGTCGAACGGGTCCTGCGCGGTGAGATCACCAACGCGATGGCGGTCATCGGGCTGCTGGCCACGGCCCGGGCGCGCGCCGAGAACTACGCCGGTCTGCGCCCACCCGACGCACCCTGGCCCGCTCGTCCCGCCCACCGCGGCTGAGCCGCCGCGCCGCGGCCCCGTTTCTCCGCGGTGGTGTCGGTCCCGCGGTGGCGTCAATCGTTGTGGACCAGCACGCCGGCGGCCTCGTCGACGACGATGCCCTGCGCGGCGGCGAGGGTCACCGCGTCGATCGGGAATGCCTGCGCGACCCCGGGGACGGTGAACGTGCCGTCCCAGGTCACCGCGAGGGTCACCTGGTACCGGCCCGGCCGGGCGTAGCCGTGCGCCACATAGGCCTCGGGATGATCGCGCGGTGAGATCGCCGGGTCGTAGGGCCGGCCGGGAGCATCCGGGCCGGTCTCGCCGTCACCGAACTCCCAGTGATAGTGGGGAACGGCGCTGATGGTCGCCACGACCGGCTGGTCGACGTTGAACGTGAACGAGTCGGGCACGGGGGTGTAGAGGATCGTGGCCAGGTTCGCGAAGCTGCGGCCGGACGGCGCGATGACGATCGACGGCTTCGGCAGGAGTTTCTCGCGCAGGTAGTTGGCGAGCGTGGCCTGCACCTGGGCGACCGGCACCGCGCCGGCGGGCAGCAGGTAGTTGAAGCAGCCCGCTACCGCCTGGTCGTACTGGGCCCGCGCCTGCGCGTCCATCGCCGGATCCGGCCCGACTGCGGTCAGCAGGTCACAGACGGCCGCCGGGTCGTCCGGACAATCCTGGCCGCAGGCCGCGCTCCGCCGGGCCCCCGATCCGGTCGGGATCCCGACGCGCTCCAGCACTCCGTCGTGGTAGCGGTACTGGTAGCCGTTGTCCGTGGCCCGGGTGTCACAGGTACCCCACAGCGCGCCGGCGCAGGGCACCGGGACGGTGCGCCCGGGCGCCGCGGCGGCGGGCGCCGCGCCGGCGGCGAGGCCGGTCAGGCTCACCAGCAGCAGCGCGCCGACCGCGATCAGCGCCGGGCGCGGGAACGCGCGGCGCCGGCCGGCGGTGGTCGTGCGGGCGGCGGTGGTCGTGCGGGCGGCGGTGGTCGTGCGGGCGGCGGTGGTCGTGCGCGGGGCGGTCGTCCCCGGGCCGGTCGTGCGCGGGGCGATCGCCCCCGGGCCGGTGGTCATGCCCGGGCCGGGGCGTAGCGCAGGGTCTGGATACGCCAGCCGTGGTCGGTGAGCGACAGTTCGGCCGTGCCGACCCGGGTCGGCACGCCCGGGGCGTCGGAGACCCGCCGGCCCGCCGGGTCCAGCAGCCCCACCGCCCGGGTTCGCACGGTGAAGTCCACCTCGGTGACGAGCCCGACCCGCGGCCGGGCGAGCACGTCGCTCAGCTGATAGGCCGGCCCGTCCGCGCGCAGCCCCCGCTGCTGGAGTGAGCGGGTCACCCCGACGTCGAGGGCGCAGGGCTGGCAGCCACCGAGCGCCCTCGGCGCGATAACCGCGACCCGACCGGCCCGCGCGGCCTCGTTGATCTCGTGAAAGTAGCCCTCGACCGTGCGGGTAGCGGCCGCGGGTGTGTCGTCGACCGAACCGGGGACCGAACCGGGGAAGGAAGGGCGGCCGGAGACGGCCGTGCCCGGATTCTGGGAACCGGGGCGGGTCGGGACCGCGGCCCCGGATGGCTCGTGCTGGTCGCCGCCGCAGCCCGCGCCCGTGAGGATGACGAGTATGGCGATAGCGACCCCCAGCCGTGCGGCGTACCGTGACGACCCGTTGTCCGCCCGCACAAGTCGCCAGGATAGCCGCGGAAACGCGGTATGTGGATAGGCGCCAACGGAGAACGGGGGGCAGGTCCTACTATCAGTTCGATGATGGGAGTCACCGACGGCGACCGGGTACTCCGGCTGCGCCCCCCCGCGGCCTCGGCATCCGGCGTCGGCGGGTCCTCGGATCATCGTCCGTCGGCGCCTCGGCCCGGGCCGGACGACCTGGCTGGGCCGGACGACCTGGCCGGGCCGGACGACCTGTCCCGGCCTGCGGATCATCGAGCCGGGTCCCAGCTGCGTGGCACGCCCGCCGGCGTCATCGAGCGCTATCTCCACCATCTGGAGGGCGAACGCGGACTCGCGCACAACTCGGTGCTCGCCTACCGTCGCGACCTGCGCCGCTATTGTGATTATCTCTCCGCCTGCGGTCTGTCCTCGTTGGGCGCGGTCGGTGAGGCGGAGGTTGCCGGATTCGCCGCCGTGCTGCGCGCCGGTGACGACACGCACCCGCCGCTTGCCGCGGCGTCGGTCGCGAGGATGCTGGTCGCCGTCCGGTCGCTGCACCGCTTCGCGGCCGACGAGGGTGACGTCCCCGAGGACGTGTCCCGGCCGGTTCGACCGCCGACGCCTCCCCGGCGGCTACCGAAGGCCCTGAGCATCGACCAGGTGGTGGCCGTCCTCGCCGCGGCCGCGGGTGCGCCCCCGTCGGGATCCCCGCCGCCGCCCGGGGGACCGCCGCCGGTGGAACCGGCCGAGGCCGTCCGCCGTCTGCGCGCGACCGCGTTGCTGGAGCTTCTCTACGGCACCGGGGCCCGGATCTCGGAGGCCGTCGGTCTCGACGTCGACGATCTCGATCTGGAGGCCGCCTCCGTGCGCCTGCACGGCAAGGGCGGACGTGACCGGATCGTCCCGCTCGGTCGGTGCGCCATCGCCGCGGTGGCCGACTACCTGCGGGTGGGGCGGCCGATGCTGGCCGCCCCCCGCTCGGGGCCCGCGGTCTTCCTGTCCCGCCGCGGTAACCGCCTGTCCCGGCAGAGCGCGTGGTCGGTGCTGCGTACGGCGGCGCTCGCGGCAGGTGTGGAGGGGGTCTCACCCCACGTGCTGCGCCATTCCTTCGCCACCCACCTGCTCGACGGCGGCGCCGACGTCCGGGTGGTGCAGGAGCTGCTGGGACACGCCTCGGTCAGCACCACTCAGATCTACACCCTGGTGACGGTGGACCGGCTTCGCGAGGCGTACGCGGCCTCACACCCACGCGCCTTGGGCTCGACCCTGGGCTCGATCGGTCACCACTCCCGGACCTGGGGACCCGAGGACGGATCCGTGCATGACGGATCCGTGAGTTTCGCCGGGGCACCGCCCCGGTTCTGAGCGACGGTCGGCGTCCCGGGCGGATGTCCACCCGGGACTGTCCGCGGGAGAACGCGCCAAGCGGCGCGACGCCACCGCTTGGGGACGCGTGGACCGGCGCGGCACGTGGACACGCTCAGGATGCGGACGCTCAGGATGGGGTGTACGGCCCCAGGCTGGGCATCCCGTTGGAGGGAGCCGAGGCGGGAACGCCGCCGACACCGCCGACCGTCTGCGTGCTGCGCTCGGCCAGGGTTTCGCCCACCTTGCGGGCGATCGCTTCCATCAGGCGTAGTGCCTGCGGCAGCGACAGGTTCAGCACCACTTCGCTGTCGTTCGTCATCGCGAAGCGAACCGACACGTCCGCCATTGCTCGACCTCTCTCGCCTGACTCCGAAGATCTGCTCGATGTGTGTGAAACGGAACGGTACGGCCCATCTGAGACCAATGCGCGCGCGGGGTTCCTGGAAGTACCGGCAGGTTCGCTTTTCGTGTCTACTCGCTCACCAAGTGTCGCGGTCCAAGAGCTGTAGCTGTCAGTCACGTGGGTTGCTCCTCTGCCGGTGGCGACGTGTATGGACCCGGTCGATCCGGATCTCCCCACGGGGGGCGAGCTCGGAAAAATCGGGCACGTAGCTGTCCCGTTGTCTCTGCATAGTCCCTCATTGCCAGGAGCTGTCCGCAAGGGGGTGGACTTGTCATGCATCGTCATGTCGGAGGGTGAACGGGTTGGTTCCCACTGTTCTGGGAACGCGTTCACGGGTGTCACGCAGCCGGGCGGCCAAAGCCCGGATCGGGCAGGATGGCAGGGTGGCTTCGACTGACCGCGTCCGGCCGGATGTCCCCGCGCTGATCATCGGTATCCTCGGCGGCTCGGGTCCGCAGGGCGGGGGCCTCGGCCTGCGGTTCGCCGCCGCCGGCCATCTCGTGCTGATCGGGTCCCGCTCGACCGAACGCGGCCAGCAGGCCGCGGCCGCGCTCGCGCGTCCCGGCCTGCGTATCGAAGGCGCGGACAACGCCACGGTCGCCGAGCGCGCGGATATCGTCATCATCGCGGTTCCCTGGGAGGGCCATCGCCAGACCCTGGCCGCCTTGCGGGAGCCGTTGGCTGGGAAGATCGTGATCGATTGCGTCAACCCCCTCGGCTTCGACAAGGGGGGTGCCTTCGCGCTCGCGGTGCCCGAGGGCAGCGCCGCGCAGCAGGCGGCCGCCGTCCTGCCGGACAGCACCATCGTGGCGGCCTTCCACCACGTCTCCGCGGTGCTGCTGGCCGATGACGCGGTCGCGAAGATCGACACTGATGTCCTGGTCCTCGGCGACGATCGGGCCGCCACCGATCTGGTGGCCGCGCTCGCCGAGCGCATTCCCGGCATGCGGGGCATCTACGCCGGCACGTTGCGCAACGCCGGTCAGGTCGAGGCATTGACCGCAAACTTGATCTCGGTCAATCGCCGGTACAAGTCACACGCCGGCCTGCGGGTCACCGATGTCTGAGCGGCGTCCGGACGTGGCCCGTTCGGACGTGGCCACGGTGGCGAACGGGCGGGAACGAGAGGCGGGGACGGCCCCCCGGGACGATCTGGGCCACCCGGTGCCGATTCCGGCGCGGGTGGAACGGATCGTCTCGCTCGTTCCCAGCCTCACCGAGTCGATCGCCGTTACCGCGCCCGGTCTGCTGGTGGGTGCCACCGACTGGTGCAGCCATCCCGCGGGGCTGGCCGTCGCCCGGGTCCGGGGGACGAAGAACCCCGACCTCGACACCATCGTCTCCCTGGCTCCGGACCTGGTCTGCGCGAACGCCGAGGAGAACCGGGAACCCGACCTCGCCGCGCTGCGCCGGGCCGGGCTCGCCGTGTGGGTCACCGCCCCTACCACGGTCGATCAGGCTCTGGTGAGCCTGGACCGGATGCTGCGCCTGGCCTGCGGGCTGGCTCGTCCCGGCTGGCTCGACGCCGCCCGGCAGGCCTGGGCCGTGCCGGCCGCCGGGCCGCGACGGCGGGCGTTGGTGCCGATCTGGCGCCGGCCGTGGATGGCGGTCGGCCGGGACACCTTCACCGGCGACGTGCTGCGCCGGCTGGGGGTCGACAACGTGCTGGCGGACTCGCCGGACCGCTACCCTCGGATCGATCCCGCGGCCGTCCCGCCCCATGACCTGGTGGTCCTGCCCGACGAGCCGTACCCCTTCAGCCCGTCGGACGGACCCGAGACCTTCAGCGCGCCCGCGGTCTGCGTGTCCGGCCGCCTGCTGACCTGGTACGGCCCGTCCCTGGTCGAGGCGGGGTCCGTGCTCGCGGCGGCGCTGGCCCGGACCGGCGATGGGCCGGAGTGACAGCGCCGCCGCCGGCACCACCGGCCGGATGGCTGATCAGTAGCTGTGCTCGATTGTCGGGTACCTGCCGTCCCGGACGTCCGCGCGGTAGGCCCGGGCGGCGTCCGCGAGAATCGTGCGCAGATCCGCGTACCGCTTGACGAACCGCGGCGCGCGGCCGCCGCTCAGCCCGGCCATGTCCTGCCAGACCAGCACCTGGGCATCGCATCCCGAGCCGGCTCCGATGCCCACGGTGGGGATGCGCAACTCCTTCGTCACCCGGGTGGCCAGATCGGCGGGAACCACCTCGAGCACGACCGCGAACGCGCCGGCCGCCTCGAGCGCCAGCGCGTCGGCCAGCAGGACCTCGCCGGCCTCGTCGCGGCCTTGGACCCGGTAGCCCCCGATAGTGTGGATGCTCTGCGGGGTCAGCCCCAGATGCCCGATAACGGGGATGCCGGCGCCGACCAGGGCGTCCACCGCCCGGACCACCCGGGAACCGCCCTCGAGCTTCACCGCGTGCGCCCCGCCCTCCTTGAGGAAGCGGGTAGCGTTCGCCAGCGCCTCGGCCGGCCCCCCCTGGTACGACCCGAAGGGCAGATCGGCGACGACCATCGCGTGCGGTGCTCCGCGGACCACCGCCCGGACCAGCGGCAGCAGCTCGTCGACGGTGATCGGCACGGTCGTGTCGTAGCCGTAGACGACGTTGGCGGCTGAGTCCCCGACCAGCAGGACGGGGATCTCCGCCTCGTCGAAGACGGCGGCGGTGGTGGCGTCGTACGCGGTCAGCATCGACCACTTCTCGCCCCGGTTCTTCGCCGCGGCGACGTCACGCACTGTGAAACGGGACCGGCGTGGCCGCGGCGGCGTGGTCGGCGCGCCGTAGGGCGTCGCCGCGGGCCCGCCGGGTGGGTGGGTGTGCCTGAAGCA
>NZ_CDWWEW010000050.1:0-19186 GCF_977966315.1 Frankia sp. CeRuru1 | reverse complement strand
CGAGCCGGCGGAAGCCGCCGCGGTGGCGTCCCGGATCCGCCGGCTGCTCGACCAGGGCGTGCCGGCGAGTGAGATCGCCGTGCTGTATCGCACGAATGCCCAGTCCGAGGCGTATGAGGCGGCGATCGGCGGGGCCGGCATCGCTTACCTGCTCCGGGGCGGGGAGAAGTTCTTCGAGCGGAGCGAGGTCGTCGCAGCCATGCGGTTGCTGCGGGCCGCGGTGCGCTCTGCCGACACCGACCGCCCGGAGGGACTCACGGCCGTCGTCGCCGACATCCTCGCGGCGCTCGGCTGGCGGGCGGACCAGCCGACGGTGGGCTCGGGCGCCGAGCGTGAACAATGGGAGAACCTCGCCGCGCTGCACCGGCTGGCCGGCGATCTCGCCGCCCGTTCGCCCGAGGCCGACCTTGAGGCCTTCGTCGCCGAGCTCGGCGACCGCGCGACCCACGAGCATCAGCCGACGGTGCAGGGGGTGACCCTGTCGACCCTGCACACCGCCAAGGGCCTGGAATGGGATGCGGTGTTCCTCGTCGGGCTGACCGAGGGCACGCTTCCCCTCGTCCATGCTAGGACCGCCGAGCAGATCGCTGAGGAACGTCGCCTGCTCTACGTCGGGCTGACCAGGGCCCGCAGGCACCTTGTCCTGTCCTGGGCGCTGTCCCGGGCAGAGGGCGGCCGGCGGTCGCGGCGGCCGTCCCGGTTCCTCGACGATCTGCGCCCGATGCGCCGGGAGCCCGCGGCCGGCGTCCGCCACGGGGGGCGAGGCGAGGGCACGAGGCCCGTGGCCGAGGCGGAGGAGGCCAGCCCGGGTCGGTCCCGGAGCAGATCGGCGGTGCGGTGCCGGACGTGCGGCCGGTCGTTGACGGGTGTGCATGCGCGGGTCGGACGCTGCGAGGGCTGCCCCGGCGACGTCGACGCCGCGCTGTTCGAGCGCCTGCGGGCGTGGCGTTCGGCGCGGGCGAAGGAACAGGGGGCACCGGCCTTCGTCGTCTTCACCGACGCCACGCTGCAGGCGATCGCCGAGAGCCGGCCGAGCACGGTGGCCGAGCTCGTGCGGCTGCCCGGCATCGGACAGGCCAAACTCGACCGTTACGGGGAGGACGTACTCGCCCTCGTCGCGGGGCGCACGCCGCCGCCGGTCGGGTCGCCGCCGGTGGCGGAGTCATTGGAGCCCGGCACGCCGCCCGACGCTTCGTAACTGGAAGTGTCCGCGGCGCGACACAGAAAATATGTTGTGGTTCGCGCGCCGAGCTTCTACCGTTACCGAGGACGCCTGAAGCAGGCATGTGGAGTGACACCCGTCGGCACCCACGGACTCCCGAGCCCACAGACTCCGGAGCCCACAGAGAAGGAGGTGATTTCGTCGTGTTCAGCATTGTGATGGACAGAGCTGTCGCCGAGATCACCCGTCCGTGGGAGAACCGGCACGGCGCGGCCTTCATGAATGCCGTCGTCGGTGCCGTCATCGGTGCGCCCGCCCCCCGTGGCACGTCCGCCGCCGTCCTCACGGTCCAAGCCGATGATCTGTCGGCCCAGGAGTCCGCGTTCCCGAACCCGGCGGGGAGCGTGGCGTCGGCGTCCGGCTATGCACACCGTCACCTCACCTTCCGGGGATCCGCCCACGATCCGCTCCTGGACTAGCGCCGACTGGAGCCGAATCCGAGGCCGCGGATCCCGATGGGGACCGCGGCCTTTGTCGTTTCGCTTCCTTCATCCCACCCGAAGACCAACCTGTCTCGGAGGTGACACCGGTGTTCGACCCCTCGGTCGTTTCCCGGATCGAGCGGGATCGTCTCGTCCTGCCCTGCTGGGACGTAGATCCTGACATGTTCTTCGCTGAGTCCCCGGCGGACGTGGAGACCGCCAAGGCCGTCTGCCGGACCTGCCCCATCCGGGCGGCGTGCCTGTCCGCCGCGCTCGACCGTGCCGAGCCCTGGGGAGTGTGGGGTGGCGAGCTGCTGGTGACCGGTAGCGTCGTCCCGCGCAAGCGGCCCCGCGGCCGTCCGCGCAAGGAGCGCAAGGAAGAAGAGGTCGCCGCCTGAGCCCTCCGTGCCACCCGTTGATCACATGGGGGCGGCGGTGGCATCGCCGCACCAGCACGGGCGGGACACCGGATCGTCGGTGTCCCGCCCACCGGTGTTGCCGCGCTTTTTCTTCCGGTGGTGCCCGCGGCCCCGGTACTGTTCCGGCGTGCCCAGCAGCGAGCGTGTCTACCCGGTGTCCACAGGTGCGGGTCCGGCCGGAGCGCCGGGACTGACCGCATCCGACGATCTTTCTCTGGCCGTTGCCGTCCTCACCAGTCCCGAGCTGGCCGCGATCGTGGATCTCGTGGCCTGGGTCGATTCCGGCTGGCTCTACGTGGCGAACGCGATCGGTTCGTCGCGGTTGCCGGTGGCCGATCCGAACGGTCCCCGGGAGCTCCGCTTCGGGCGTGACCCGCTCGGGTCGGAGGATCCGATGCACGGCGTGCCGCTCGCGGCGGCGCTCGCTGACCCGTCACCACCGAACGAGCGCAACTCCTACCCGTTCGCCGGACGGCGACTGCTGTCCGCCTTCGCCGATCCCAGCCGTTCACCCGATCTGATCGTCGTACACACCCCCCGGCACTACTGGCCCGACCGCGGCGGCCACCTGGGTGAGCACGGATCGTTGGATGCCGGCCAGTCCCGGGCTCCGCTGATCCTGTCCGGCGCGGGCGTGCGGGCCCGGGGCCCGCGGGCCGGCGCGGCGCGGGTCATCGACATCGGACCCACCCTCGCGGCCCTCGCCGGCGTGACCATGGCGGATGTGGAGGGGACGCCGCTCACCGATCTGGTGGGCCCAGGGGCCCGGTACGTCGTCGGCCTGCTCTGGGACGGGGCAAACAGCAATGACGTCCTGCACCTCGCGCACACCGGCGAGCTGCCGGGGGTCGCGCGTCTGCTCGCCACCGGGACGGCCCTGACCGGTGGCGCGATCGCCGAGTTCCCCAGCGTCACGTTGACCAACCACACCTCCGCGCTCACCGGAGTCGGGCCGGGCCGGCACGGCATCCTGCACAACGTGTACTTCGACCGGGCGACCGGCGAGCAGGTCATCGTCAACGACGTGCGGACCTGGCATTCCGCGTGCGATCAGCTTCGGGACGGGGTGGAGACGCTGTTCGAGGCCCTCGTGCGCGACCGGCCCGGGGCGACCAGCGCCTGCGTGAACGAACCGGTCGACCGGGGTGCGGACTACTCGACCTTCGGGCTCGTGCGGGCCGCCGGTAACCACGGCGGGGCCGGCGATATGGGGGACTACCTGCCTCCGGCCGACGGCGACCCGCACGCCACCGCCCACTGGGTAGGGGAGAGCGCCGACTATGCCTGGTCCACCCGGGTGGACGCGCTCGGCCTCGCGCAGGTCCAGCAGCTCTGGGCTGCGGACGCGGTGCCCCCGGACCTGATGTGGTGGAACACCACCATTACCGACACCGGGCATCACGGGGGCGGCCCGTACTCCGAGCAGGCCCGCGCCGCGCTGCGGGACGCGGACGCCCGGTTGCGCGCCTTCCTCGACCTGCTCGCCGAGCGGGATCTGCTGGCCGAGACCGCGATCCTGCTGACCGCCGACCACGGTTCGGAGGCGGCGGATCCCACCTGCCAGGGCGACTGGGGGGCTGCGCTGCGCGCCGCCGGGGTGCGTTTCCGGGACGAGGGATACGGTTTCCTGTATCTCGGCGTCGACATCGTCGACATCGTCGAGCAGCCGGGGGCTGACCCGTCGGGCCAGACCCGTCAATAAGCGTCGGTCACGGTTGCGGGGTCGGAGAAGACTCCTCGTCCGGTGCCCGGCGCGGGGCGGCCTTGCGGCCTGACCGGGGTCGAGCCGCGGCGGAGCGGTTCGCCGGGGTGGAAGGCCGGCTCGGTTCGGCCGGCTCGGCCTGCATGGGCAGCGCCGCGGGGGTGGTGGCCCGGTCGGCCGCCGCCGCGGCAGTGTCGGCCGCCGCCGCAGCAGTGTCGGCCGCCGACCTCCAGACCTCGTCCTGGACGAGGAGAGCGGGCAGGGGACGACCGGGCCGGTTGGCGTCCTCGGCCGCGCGGGCGGTCGCCGTCCCCGGTTCGGCGAACCCGGGTTGCCAGCGCTCCATCTCGTCCCGGAAGCGGCCGGTGCTGCCCAGTTGGCACAGGATGCCGATCGCGCCGAGTGTCACCCGGTGGATGAGCAGGTACGACGGCGGCAGATTGAGCTGGCGACCGAGCTGTGCCGCCGCCGACCGCCAGTCTCCGAGCCTGGCGGCCTCCTTGCGCAGCCAGCCTCGGGAGAAGGTGAACTCCTCCACCGCGATCGGCTCCAGCATCGGGGCCAGATAATCCAGCAGGTCCTCGGCTCGGATTTCGGCCGACGGCGGGATGAAGCCCTCACAGCGCAGTCCCTGCTCGACGGCGTCGGCGTCCCCGGCCAGGGTCTGTCGAGCCAGCCGGCCGATCGGCGCCGGCAGGCCGTCCGGCAGGCGGTTCACGGCACCGAAGTCCAGGACGCCGAGCCGCCCGTCGGACAGCAGGCGGAAGTTGCCGGGATGCGGATCCGCGTGCAGCAGACCGGCGCGACCCGGGCAGGAATAGAGAAACCGCACGAGCAGCAGACCGGCGGCGTCGCGCTGCTCCGGGGTACCGTCCGCGATGATGACGGACAGGGGGATTCCCTCGATCCACTCGCTCACGAGCACCCGGCCGGAACCGGCCAGCGGCCAGGGGATGACGACGTCCGGGTCGTCTGCGTACGCCTCGGCGAAGGCCCCCTGCCAGGCGGCCTCCAACCGATAGTCGAGCTCCTCGGCGATCCGGGCCTTGAGCTCCTCGACCAGCGGCTTGATGTCCAGCCCGGGAGTGACCGCGCCGAACAGCCGAGCGGCCCGGCCGAGCTGGGTGA
The DNA here is from genome assembly GCF_977966315.1 of Frankia sp. CeRuru1. Lineage (NCBI taxonomy): Bacteria > Bacillati > Actinomycetota > Actinomycetes > Frankiales > Frankiaceae > Frankia > Frankia sp. CeRuru1. The sequence continues at coordinate 14,293 of NZ_CDWWEW010000050.1, read as the reverse complement.
GATCGGCGAGCAGAGCGGGACCCGCTCCCGGATACTGCACCTTTACCGCGACGGCCCGGCCGTCGGCCCAGACCGCCCGATGCACCTGGCCGATGCTGGCTGCCGCAGCCGGAACGTCGTCGAAGCTCGTGAACAGCGAGCGCCAGTCCGCTCCGAGCTCCTCGGCGAGCACGCGGTGCACCACCGCCGCCGGCAGCGGGGGCGCCGCCTCTTGCAGCCTGGTCAGCGCCGCCCGATAGGGCCCGGCGACGTCGTCGGGAAGCACCGCCTCGAAGACGGACAGCGCCTGGCCCAGTTTCATGGCGCCACCCTTGAGCTCCCCGAGTACCCGGAAGATCTGCGCGGCGGTGCGCTGCTGGAGCTCGGAGGCGACGGCCTCGGCGGGGCGACCACCGATGCGTTTGCCGACGCCGAGGGTGGCTCGGCCGGCTATGCCGATGGGAAGCGTGGCCAGCTTGGCGGTGCGGACGACAGCCCGCCGTGGGATCTCGGACACCGCTCCATCGTGCCCTGTTCCGCGTCCTCACGGGTGCCGGCCAAGCGTAATGACTCCAGGACGCCAAATGATTCCAGGACGTCGACGCGGCGACCGCCCGCGGAGTGGAACGGTCACGCAGGTGCCACTGGCGAAGAAGCGTCCGCCGACGCGGCCGCCGATCGGGCGGTGCGGCAGGGACAGTTGGGGTGGAGCGGCCAGGTGCGGCGGCGGATCCGCCAGCCGGGAACGGTGAACTCCAGCGTGCCGTCGGCGGTCACCGGTAGGCCGGCGGTCACCGGTAGGACTGTGCGCGGGGGAGTCAATGTAACGAAGGTCTCATTGTTGCTGCTTGCTGTCGGTGGCAGGTAGGCCGAGTTGTCGGGATGTTGGCCCGGGGTGGGGCCCGTGACGCCGGATAGGTCGGATAGGTCAGGTGGGGCGGGTGGAGGCGAGGCGGCGAGGTCCAGAAAGGCCAGGGCCTGCATGGCGGTGAGCGCGGCGACAAGACCCGCCAGGGTGATCTCGCAGGCGTCCGGCCCGGCGGCCGGGCGGTGGGCCATCTGCATGGCGAGCACCGGCCAGACCGGGTTCCGGGAGTACCGGTGGAGATGCTGGCAGTGCAGGCACGCGGTCACGGTCGGCACGACGAGCGGACCGACGATCCCCGTGGTCTCCCGCACGCCGGCCACGAGATGGGCGGTGCCCCGGCCTTCCAGGTCGAGGCACTCCCCAGGGTGGATCATCGGCAGACCGACCGGAGCCAGCACAATCAGGTCCGCGGCGAACCCGTCCTCGTCGGGCCGGCGGTGCCCGGCGGCCTGCCGGCTGGCCCGGGTCACCGCCGCGCCGGTGGCCAGGGAGCGGGGACGCCCCACATCGTCGAGGCGCAGGCCGCCCGGGGAGACGTCGGCGGCGGTCGTCACCTCGGGATCGTCGATGACGACCCGGCCGATCCCGGCCGCGGCGAGCAGGGCCGCGACCTGAGCACCGACGCGACCGGCGCCGCGCACAAGAACACGCATCGCCCGGCGGGTGGCGAGGACCCGGCGCGCACCGGCCGGATCCTCTGATACCAGGGACAGCGCCGCCAGATCGGGCGACAGGCGGTCATGCTCGACCGCGGGCAGCGGTGCCGCACCGGGAGGCGCCGTGGCGTCGTCCAGCAGGCCGGCCTCGGCGAGCAGGTCGAGCAGGACCCGGCCGGCGGGAGTGCCATCGAGACGCAGCTGCTCCAGCGTGCGGCTGCCGTCGAGGGCGTCGAGCAGGGCGGCGTCCGACGGGGCCAGATCGGCGAGGAGGACGGCGCGTGCGGTGTCGATGCCGAGCTGCAGGGTGGAGCTGTTGTGCCAGAGCCGGCGCAGGCCCGGCTTGAGGATCGGGCGCATGGATCCTCCGGGTGTTCCCGCCGGCCGGTCGAGGCCGGGGAATCGGACCAGGATGGGCCGGTCACGGCGACCGGCGGATCCTCAGCGTGGCACGTCCGACCGGCGAAGGGGGAACGCCCGTGGATCGCTGTGGACGTGCTGTGGACGAAACTGTGGATCACCCCGGTCCGCCCGGGTTACCTGTCCGGCTTGTCTGGTTCGTCGGATCCGCCATCGGCGGGTGGGGCGCCGCGGAGTTTCTCGATTTCGCCGATCGGGTCGTCGAGCGCGCTCGACGGCGCGCCGGACACGAACGCCTCCGGGGCGGCGAGATCTGCCGCGGTGGGCAGCAGATCGGGATGCGCCCACAGCGCGTCGCGACCCTCGTGACCCCGGGCGTCCCGTACCGCCTCCCACAGGGCGGCGGCCTCCCGCAGCTTGCGTGGCCGCAGGGAGAGACCGACCAGCGTGGCGAAGGTCTGCTCGCCCGGACCGCCTTCGGCGCGACGGCGTCGCACCATTTCGCGTAGTTTGCCCGCGGCCGGCAGATGACCGGCGGCCGCGGCGTCCGTTACATGATCGACCCAGCCCTCGATCAGCGCGAGGATCAGTTCGAGACGGGCGAGCGCGGCCTTCTGCTCGGGGGTGGTGGCGTCGCTGAACACGTCCTCGCCGAGCGCCTCCGACAGCCGTTCAGGATTCATCAACGCCGTCGGGTCGACCATCCGCATCACCCGTCCGACGGCCTCGGTGTCCACCGCGATGCCGCGGGCGTACTCCTCCACCGCGCCCAGGACGTGGGCGCGTAGCCAGGGGACGTGCGCGAACAGCCGGTTGGACGCGGCCTCCCGCAGCGCCAGGTAGATGCGTACCTCGTCCTCGGGGATCTCCAGGCCCTGACCGAAGGCGACGACACCCGCTGGGATCAGGGCGGCGGTCCCGACCGGTCCGAGCGGCAGCCCGACCTCGGTGGAGGAGACGACCTCGGCGGCCAAGGTGCCGATCGCCTGCCCCACCTGGGCGCCGAACAGCATCCCGCCGACCCGGTTCATCATCTGCATAATGGGGCCGCCGGTGGCCATCAGCCCGCTGAGGTTGAGCCCCGGGGGCAGCGCGCCGCGCAGCTCACTCGGCAGCTCGATCCCGCCGCCACCGAGCTGGTTCAGCCCGCTGGAGATCCCAGTGCGCATCGCCTCGACGACCTTCGTGGCGATCGGGTCGCAGAGGGTCTGCCAGACCGGCAGGGTCTTCTCGATCCACTCCTGCCGCGACCAGGCCTCGGCCGCCGTGGCCCCGGCCGGCAGCGAGGTCACCGCGTCGAGCCAGACGTCGGCGATCCGCATCGCCTCGCCCACCGGCTCCCGCTGGGCCGTGGACACCGCGGAGTCGGTGTCGCCGAGGGATCTGACGGCCACCTGGCGGGCCAGCTCCCAGTTGACCGGACCGCCATGCCAGGACAGCAGCCGTTCGAGCTCGGCAAAGAACGGGGCGCCGCCACCGAAGGGGGGTCGGGGCTCGTCGCCGCCGCCAGCGGGCGTGAAGCCGAACGGGAAGTTGCCACTCATCGGCCGTAGCCTCCTCGGGAGGCGGGCAGTCGCACGCACAGTTGGCACATGAACCCACGGTAATGCGTTTTCTGCCCAACGGGCGAAACGGCGCTGGCCCCGACCGTTACGGTCGTAGCTGTGGAACCGATGTGTTCTCTGGCGGGGGCCCCGCCGACCGCTCCCGCGTCACCCGCGCATCCTTCGTCACCTTCGCCGTCTCCGTCACCTTCGCCGTCTCCGTCACCTTCGCCGTCTCCGTCACCGTCTCCGTCTCCGTCACCTTCGCCGTCTCCGTCACCTTCGCCGTCTCCGTCGTCCGCGCCGGACCCGGTCGCGCGGGTGACGCTCGCCGAGATCCGGGACGGCGCTCTGTCGGTGGACGAGTGCCTGGCTGCCGTGCGGTTCCCCGGTGTGGGGGGGATCGCCCTGTTCGTGGGCACTGTCCGGGACCAGGACCAGGGCCGCGGGGTGACCGACCTGACGTATCAGGCGCATCCCCGGGCCGGCACGGAGATCGCCCGGGTCGCCGGCGACGTCGCCGCGACCGCACCGGTGCTGGCCGTCGCGGTGGTTCACCGTACCGGTCACCTCGCCGTCGGGGACACCGCCGTGATCGTGGCGGTCGGCGCGGCCCACCGGGCGGAGGCTTTTGCCGCCTGTCGTCGTCTGATCGATGACATCAAGGAGCAGGTTCCCATTTGGAAACACCAGATTTTTGCGGATGGCGCGGCGGAATGGGTAAGCGCCTGCTGATCGGGGCACCCTACGATAGAAAACAAGTCATCTTCTTGCCCGTCTCGACGTCGAGGCTCCCATGTGGTTCCTGTTGATCCCCCCCGTCGCCGTGCTCATAACTCTTGCGTGGGTCGCCCTACGCAGCCGTCCCGACCGCACCTCCGAAGCCATGATCACGATTGAGGGCTATCGGCGCAGTATGGCCGCGCTGGCCCGACCGATCCCCACCCAGCACGAGGTTCGTACCGTTACCGCCCTCGACGAACCCGGCCATCCCGGCCATCCCGGGCGGTCCGCCGCGGCCGGGGCACCGCCCTCCGAGAGACACACGGCGCCGCCGTCCGAGTCCACCTGATCGTCTCCGTCCGGCGGCCGGGGCATCTCACCGGCCGCCGGGCGGCGGTTCAGGACCGAGCGATCCTTCGAGTCCCTCGACCGTGCTTTTGATCTCGCTCTTTACTCCCCACTTCCCGGCCTGCCGCGCTGCCTTCCGCGCGGCCTTCCGGGACTCCGCCACGGCCTTCCGCTGCGCCTTTCGGGCCACCGAATGCCTTTCGGCACCGATCATCGCAACCCCGGGCCGTCGTGGCGAACCTCGGTTCCCGGACGCTGGGACGAGGGTTGTGAGCCCTGGTACATAGACTGTGAGCATGGTCCGGCGCACCCAGACCCTCGTGGTCGCGTCGGTACTGGCTTTGGTTCTCGTGGTCGCGGGGCTGTGGATGCCGGTACCGTTCGTCACCTTGGCCCCCGGGCCGGTCACCGACACTCTCGGCAGCGTCGACGGGACGTCCTTGATCACCGTGGAAGGCCGGCGGACCTATCCGACCGCCGGCAAGCTCGAGCTGACCACGGTCGAGGAGACGCCCCGGCTCAACCTCGTCACCGCGCTGCAGGACTGGTCCGACTCCGACCGGGCGGTGGTGCCCAGCGAGCTGATCCGGCCGCCCGGTTCGAGTCAGGAGCAGATCCAGCAGGAGAACGCGCAGGCGATGCTCGACTCGCAGGACCAGGCGACCGCGGCAGCGCTCGCGCAGCTCGGTATCGCGCCCACCGGCCGTTCGGTCGTGGTCGCCGGGGTCCCCGCGGGCTCCCCGGCCACCGGCAAGCTGACGCCGGGCGATGTGATCACGAAGGTCGGCGGGGTGGCCGTGGCCAACCAGGAGGAGCTGCGCCGGCAGGTCGGGAAGGTGACTCCGGGCCATCCCGTGACGGTCACCTATCAGCGCGACGGAAAGACGGCCACGGCCACCGTCACGACTCGGGCCGCCACCGACGACCCCGCTCGCGCCATGATCGGTGTCACCACGACGGAGAAGCGGACCTACCCGTTCACGGTTCGTATCCGTATCTCGGATGTCGGCGGGCCGAGTGCCGGGCTGATGTTCGCGATGGGCATCGTGGACCTTCTCACCCCCGGCGCGTTGACCGGGGGAAAGATCATCGCTGGCACCGGGACGATCACCTCCGCCGGTGAGGTGGGACCGATCGGCGGTATCCAGCAGAAGATCCTCGGGGCCAGGGTGTCCGGGGCATCGATCTTCCTGGTCCCCGCGGGGAACTGCGGCGACGCCCGCGCGATCGACTCCGGCGGTCCGCGCCTGGTGAAGGTTGAATCGCTGGCGGGCGCGCTGAAGGCCGTCGACGCCCTCCGGGCGAATCCGGCCGCGGCGGTGCCGTCCTGCTGAGCGCGCCCCAAGCGCGCCCCATCCGTGCCATGTGCCATCCGTGTGCGCCCGGTGCTGCTGTTGTGCCCGGTGGCGCCGGTGCCGGAAGGGGACGGGCGGCTGCCGTGCGCCGCCGCCCGCCGGGTCGACTCACTGGAAGGTCGCGAGCAGCCCGTCGACGAGGTTGTCGGCCAGATCCGGATCGATGACGAGTTCGTCGTCTCCGCGGACTCGCAGGCAGGACGCGTGCAGCCCACTGCGGGTGACTCCGACGGCGAGGCGGACGTCCTGGCGTTCGGGATGGTTCGCCGCCCAGTACTCGATCTCGTGATCGGAGTACGGAGCCTCCTCCTCCGCGCTGGGCGGCAGGACGACAAGCTCGGTGACCAGCACGCACCCGAGCACCTCCGGCGGCCATCCGATCCCCGCCAGCACCTCGTCGAGCCGTCCCACCGGCAGCGGTTCCTGCTCGACCGGGGTCAGTGACCCAGGCGGGGAGTCGCCGATGTGGGGGGCCAGCGCGGGTTCTCGCGCCAGCAGGTCGGCGGTGTCGGCCAGCGCGTAGACCTGGCTGGGCTGATCCCACCCGGAATCGGCGACGTGCCGCTCGACCTCGAGTACGACGGAGGTCAACTCCGTGATGTTCGGGCTGTTCACCGACCCATCCTCTCCGATCTCCCCAGAGCCCTTGGCGTAGGTTGCCGTACTAGCGCGGTACGCGCCCCGAATCACCGACGCACGGAGGAACCTGTGGCAACCACCAGTCGCCGCCCGGTGCTGACCCGCACCAAGGTGCTCGTGCCGGTGCTGCTTGTCATCGTCCTCGCGATCACGATCATCGCCGTCTTCACTCAGCTATACACTGACCTGCTGTTCTACCGCTCGATCGACTTCAGCGGGGTGTTCACCACAGTCCTCTACACCCGGATTTTGCTGTTCGTCCTCTTCGGCGCGATAATGGCGATCATCGTCGGAACCAACATCGTACTTGCGTACCGGCTACGGCCGCCGCTTCGGCCGTTGTCGACCGAGCAGCAGAACCTGGAACGGTACCGGTCGGCGATCGAGCCGTACATGCTGCTGATCCTGCTCGCGGTCACGACGCTGTTCGGCCTGGCCGCGGGCCTGTCCGCCGCCGGCCAGTGGCGGACGTGGCTGCTGTGGGTGAACGGCGAGTCTTTCGGGACCCCTGATCTGCAGTTTCACCGGGACATCAGCTATTACGCGTTCAGCTATCCCTTCCAGCGGTTCCTGCTCGGCTTCCTGCTGACCGCGGTGCTGCTGTCGTTGCTCGTCACCCTGCTGACCCACTACCTGTTCGGCGGAATCCGGATGCAGACCCCGGGAGAACGGGTGGCCCCGGCGGCGAAGGCGCACATCTCGGTGCTGCTCGGGCTGCTCGCCCTGCTCAAGGCGTGGGCGTATTACCTCGACCGGTTCGGCTCGGTGTTCTCCTCGCGCGGGGTGGGGACCGGTGCGTCCTACACCGATGTACACGCCGTGCTGCCGGCGAAGCTGATCCTGCTGTTCATCTCGCTGGCCTGCGCGGTGCTGTTCATCTACAACATCTTCCAGCGGGGCTGGACGCTGCCGCTGCTCGGCGCGGGCATCCTCGTCCTGTCCTCGGTGGTGATCGGCGGAATCTACCCGGCGATTGTCCAGCAGTTCCAGGTCCGGCCGAACGAGGCGACCCGCGAGGAGCCCTACATCGCGCGCAACATCGCGGCGACCCGGGCCGCCTACGGCATCCAGGACGTCGAGCCGCAGGACTATGCCGCCAGCACCGACGTCACCGCTCAGGAGGTCGCCGCCGACACCGGCACGGTCCCCAACATCCGCCTGCTCGACCCCAGCAAACTCTCCCGGACGTTCCAGCAGCTCCAGCAGTTCCGCGGCTACTATGGTTTCCCGCCGACTCTCGACGTCGACCGGTACACCGTCATAGGGGCGGACAAGAAGCCGACGACCCAGGACTACGTGGTATCGGTGCGGGAGCTGAACCAGGCCGGGCTGGGAACGCAGCAGCGCAACTGGATCAACGAGCACCTGACCTATACCCACGGCAAGGGATTTGTCGCGGCGCCGTCGAACACCGTCGACGTGGGGCGCCCCGACTTCGATCACGGCGTGAGCGGTTTCCCGCAGGACGGTACCTTCGGTATCAAGGAGAACCGGGTCTACTTCGGGGAGATGTCGCCGTCGTATTCCATCGTCGGCACCAGGCAGATGGAGATCGACGGGCCGGGGCCGGGAGAAACCCAGGCCACCACGACCTACCAGGGCGACGGTGGGGTCTCGATCGGCTCGACCTTCCGTCGGGCGCTGTTCGCGCTGCGGTTCGGGGAGAAGAACATCCTGCTCTCCGGCGACATCACGAAGAACTCCCGGATCCTGTACGAGCGAAACCCGCGGGACCGGGTCAGCAAGGCAGCGCCCTGGCTCACCCTCGACGGAGACCCGTACCCGGCGATCGTCAACGGCCGGATCACCTGGATTCTCGATGGTTACACAACATCTGACGGCTATCCCTACTCCGCCCGGCGCACTCTGGGTGACGTGACCGCCGACTCGGTGACCACCCAGAGCGGCAACCGCACCCGGCAGGCCTCGAACCAGGTCAACTACATCCGTAACTCGGTGAAGGCGACGGTGGACGCTTACAACGGCACCGTCACCCTCTACGCCTGGGATGAGTCCGACCCGGTGCTACGGACCTGGATGAGGGCGTTCCCGGACACGGTGAAGCCGAAGAGTGACATCCCACCGTCCCTCCGGGCACACCTGCGTTATCCGGAGGACCTGTTTAAGGTCCAGCGTGATCTGATCGGGCAGTACCACATCTCCAACCCGCGGGACTTCTACTCCCAGGAGGACTTCTGGGATGTGTCCGACTCGCCGGATGGAAGCGGGCAACCCCAGCCGCCGTTCTACGTCTACAGCCAGCTTCCCGGGCGCAAGGGCCCGTCCTACAACCTCACCTCACCGTTGATCTCCGCCCGGTCCTCGAAGCTCGCGGCGTACATGGCGGTGTCCAGTGACCCCGCCAACTACGGCCGGTTCACTCTGCTCAAACTGCCGGCGGGGAACACGATCAACGGTCCGGTCCAGGTGCAGAACGCCATCGAGGGCAACGGCGACGTGGCCAAACAGCTGTCACTATGGCGCAGCGGGGGAGCGACCACGATCGAGGGCAACCTGCTGACCCTGCCCGTGGCCGGCGGGCTGCTCTACGTCGAGCCCTACTACGTCCAGGCCAGGGGGAGCACCGGCTACCCGACCCTGCAGGGGGTCGCCGCGGCCTTCGGTGACCGCATCGGTTTCGGTACCTCGCTGGGTGAGGCCTTGGAGAAGGTCTTCGGCGCCGGCGCCGGTGCCGCGGCGGCCGGGGCCGGAACCGGGGCCACGACCACGGACACCGGTCAGGACAGCACGCCGGCCCCCAGATCAGGGCAGGGCGGGACAGGCGTCCCGCCGCCGGGGCAGACCGCGCTGCAGGACGCCGTGGGCGACGCTGACCGCGCTTACCAGGCGGGGCAGGACGCCCTGGGCAAGAGCCCGCCGGACTTCACCGCCTACGGGAAGGCCCAGAGCGAGCTGGCTGATGCGCTGGGTCGCCTGCGTACTCTGTCGAGTCCGGCGGCGACGCCACCCGCTGCCACGGCATCATCCGGTGCCACGGCGCCATGGGCCGGTGCATCGGTATCCGCGTCACCGGTCCCCGCGTCACCGGCCGCCAAGCCACCGGCTCCGTCCCCTTCGGCGACCGTGGCCGGCGGCGACACTCCCGGTCCACCGGGGGCCCGGGCCGCCCCGGCACCCGGCTAGTCCCGAAAGTCCCACATTGGGGCCGCCATCGGTTTGACAGCTACCGATGGCGGCCCTGTATAGTGAAGACACACCGACGCGGGGTGGAGCAGCTCGGTAGCTCGCTGGGCTCATAACCCAGAGGTCACAGGTTCAAATCCTGTCCCCGCTACCAGTCGAAAGCACCTTCGGAAGTTTTTTCCGAGGGTGCTTTCGCATTTATGCAGGCATCATTATCACGAGCATCATTATCACGAGCCGTTTTCATCGGAATCCGCCCGGTCCTTCCGCCGGTCGGCGACCCGGGCGCCCGGCCGGGATGCGCGCCGACACCCGGCGGCGCGACACCCCGCGGCGCGACACCCCGCGGCGCGGGGCCCGGCGGCGCGGGCCCGGATCGGCGGTCGTCCACGCCCGGGACACACGGTGGCGGCCTGGGACCCGCCCCGGCCTGGCGGCCATCGGCGGCGGGTTCTCCCGCGGCGGCCCGTCCCGGGATCAGCGGGGGGTGGCTCCCGGGGTTCGCCACGGGCTCGCCGGACGCACCGCCTCGGCCGCCCGCACCAGCGCTTGGGCCAGCCGGCGGGCCTCGTCCGGATCCAGGTAGGCCGCGGCAAGGGTGTCGAGCATGGGCGCATCCAACCGGAGCAGGATGACCGGAGCCTTCCCGGCGCTCGCCGGTGGCTCGGGACGCACCGTTATCTCCGCTTGCCCGATCCGGGTAACCATAATGCCGTCCTGCGGGTCATGGTGGACCAGCGCCATGTTCACCCCATCGTGTGTCCGGGCCAAGATATTTGAAGTTCGTTGCGTATGTTGGACTCTTGTTGTGGCCGCTTGGTTGTTCCCATCGGCGGTACAAACGGTGACACCCCCGAACCGCATACCCGCCCGCGTCGCCGCACCCGGCAGCCCGTCGGCAGGTCCTGCGCCCTATCGATGTTCGACCCGGCCGGCTTCCCCTCCGGCCTGGCGGCCCGCGCTGTCGGCACCCGGACGTTTCAGCGTGCTCCCCACGTGTAGGTCTGCTTGACCAGCCGCAGGTAGACGAACGTCTCGGTGGCGAGGACCTGTGGCAGGGCGCGGATCTGATCGTTGATCAGTTCGAGCAGGTGCTCGTCGTTCTCGGCGACGATCTCCACGATGAGATCGAAGGATCCGGCCGTCAGGACGACGTAATCGACCTCGGGCAGCGCGGCAATCGTGTCGGCGACGACGCGGGTGTCCCCGGTGACCCGCACCCCGATCATCGCCTCCCGGTGGAAGCCCACCCGGAGCGGGTCGGTAACGGCGACGATCTGCATGATGCCGGCGTCGAGCAGACGCTGTACCCGTTGGCGCACGGCCGCCTCGGAGAGCCCGACCGCCGCCGCCATGGCCGCATAGGACCGCCGGCCGTCCTGCTGCAGCTGCTCGATGATGGCCTTGTTGACATCGTCCAGCAGGGTGCCGGAGCTGAGTCGCTGGTCGGGCGACCGTCGCGACTGCACCCGGCGTCCTCCTCGGTCCTCCGTGGCGGTTCCCCACGCCCGTTCACGCTGGCCTGTCCCTGCCGCCATCGTATGGCCGTCGATGAGTGAACTGGGAAGCGAGCCTTATCCACGCAATCTTCGACGGATTCCATCGTCAGGCTGCCGATCAGTCTACTATTTCAGTGGCTGATCGGTGGAAAGGATGCGTGGATGGTGTCGAATGTGATCGCTTCCGGGAGCGGTGTGACCCGGGCCGTGCCGCAGGCCAGAGCCGCGGAGCTGGCCGCGCGCGAGTCCGCCCGTCTCAACGCCCGCACCCGGGGCTCGGCGGCGCTGCATGCGCGGGCGGTGCGGTCGATGACCTCCGGGGTGCCGTCGTCCTACCAGGTACGTGATCCCTGGCCGATCTACCTCACCCGCGGTCTCGGGCCGAGGGTCTGGGACGTCGACGGCAACGAGTACGCCGACTTCCACAACGGGTTCGGTTCGATGGTGCAGGGGCACGCCCACCCGGCGATCGTGCGGGCCGTGACCGAGCGGGTGGCGCTCGGTACGCACTTCGCGATGCCCACCGAGGACTCCGTGGTGGTCAGCGAGGAGCTGGCCCGCCGCTTCGGGCTGCCGCAGTGGCGCTACGTCAACTCCGGCTCCGAGGCGACGATGGACGCGATCCGCATCGCCCGCGGCGTCACCGGCCGCGACACGATCGTCAAGATCTTCGGTTCGTACCACGGGCACCACGATTACGTGATGGTGTCGATCGGGACCCCGTACGACGACATCGGCCCGGCCGAGCATATGAACTCGCTGGGTTACGGTGCCGGGATCCCCCGGGTAGTCGTCGACCTCACGGTGCCGGTCCCCTTCAACGACGCTCCGGCGATGGAGCGGCGGATCGCCGCGCTCGCCGCCGAGGGACGCCTGCCCGCCTGTGTGATCATGGAGGCGGCGATGATGAACCTCGGCGTCGTCCTGCCGGAGCCCGGTTACCTGGCGGCGGTCCGGGAGATCACCTCCCGGTACGGGGTCATTCTGATCTTCGACGAGGTCAAGACGGGGCTGTGTGTCGCGGCCGGTGGGGCCACCGAGAGGTTCGGCGTGCGCCCGGACATGGTGACCCTGGCCAAGGCGCTCGGTGGCGGGCTGCCGTCCGGGGCGATCGGCGCGACGGCGGAACTGATGGAGGTCGTGGCCTCGGACCGGGTGAAACAGGTCGGCACGTACAACGGCAACCCGCTGACCATGGCCGCCGCCCGGGCGAGCCTGTTCGAGGTGCTCACCCCCGACGCCTACACCCACCTCGACCGGCTGGGTGGCCGGTTGACCGCCGGCTGCGACGAGATCCTGGCCCGCCACGGCATTCCCGGCTACACCGTCGGCATCAGCTCGAAGGGATGCGTGCACTTCACCGACGCGCCGATCCGTGACTACACCTCGTTCATGGCGCACCAGAACGCCGAGTTGCCCGAACTGGCCTGGCTCTACAACGCCAACCGCAACGTCCTCATGGCGCCCGGGCGCGAGGAGGAATGGACGTTGTCGGTGCAGCACACCGACGCCGACGTCGACCGTTACCTCGACAGCCTCGACCAGATGGCCCGGGACCTCGTTGGCTGAGCCGGCCCGATCCCCCAGGAGGGACAGAGACATGGATGCGATCTTCGCCAATCTCATTGGTGGCGTCTCCACCCCGGCCGTCGATGGCGAGACAATGCCCATCCTGAACCCGTCGACGGCGGACCTGCTGGCGCAGGCACCCCGGTCGGGGCCGGCCGACGTCGACGCAGCCGTGCGGGCCGCGAGCGCGGCGTTCGAGGGCTGGCGGGACACCACGCCCGCGCAGCGGTCCCGGGCACTGCTGCGGGTGGCCGACGCGCTGGAGGACCGGGCCGACGAGGTCGCGGCGGTGGAGAGCGCGAACACCGGCAAACCGCTGCGGCTTACCGTGGACGAGGAGGTCGGGCCGTCCGCCGACCAGATCCGGTTCTTCGCCGGGGCCGCGCGGCTGCTCGAGGGCCGGTCGGCCGGCGAGTACCTGGCGGGGCACACCAGTTGCGTCCGCCGCGAGCCTATCGGGGTCTGCGCCCAGGTCACGCCCTGGAACTACCCGCTGATGATGGCGGTCTGGAAGGTCGCGCCGGCGATCGCGGCGGGCAACACCGTCGTGCTCAAGCCCTCCGACACCACCCCGGCCTCCAGTCTGCTGCTCGCCGAGATCGCCGCGGAGTTCCTCCCGCCCGGCGTGCTCAACGTGGTGTGCGGCGATCGTGACACCGGACGCGCGCTGGTGGCCCATCCGGGCCCGGCGATGGTCTCGGTGACCGGCAGCGTGCGGGCCGGGATGGAGATCGCCCGGGCCGCGGCGGACTCCTTGAAGAGGGTGCACCTCGAACTCGGGGGCAAGGCGCCGGTCATTGTCTTCGACGACGTGGATCCGGCGGTGGTGGCGCGGCAGATCGCCGAGGCCGCGTACTTCAACGCCGGCCAGGACTGCACGGCAGCGACCAGGGTGCTGGCCGCGCCGGGCGTCCACGACGACCTCGCCGCCGCCCTGGCCGAGGCGGCCGGGAAGACGGCGACCGGATCGCCGGAGGAGCCCGACGTCGACTACGGGCCCCTCAATAACGCGGGCCAACTGGCCCGGGTGAGCGGTTTCGTAGAGCGGGCACCTGAACATACCGAGGTGCTCGCCGGCGGTGCTCCGCTGGACCGGGCGGGCTACTTCTACCCGGCCACGGTCATCTCGGGTCTGCGCCAGGACGACGAGCTTATCCAGTCCGAGGTGTTCGGCCCGGTCATCACGGTGCAGCGGTTTGACTCGGAGGACACCGCGGTCGCCTGGGCCAACGGGGTCGAGTACGGCCTGGCCTCCAGCGTCTGGACCCGCGATCACGGCCGGGCCCTGCGGGTCGCCCGCCGGCTGGACTTCGGCTGCGTATGGATCAACACGCACATCCGGCTGGTGGCGGAGATGCCGCACGGTGGGTTCAAGAAGAGCGGGTACGGCAAGGATCTGTCGGTCTACGGCCTGGAGGACTACACCAGGATCAAGCACGTGATGAGCAACATCGAGTTCTGACCACCAGGTCTGACCACCGGGGTGGAACCGAATTCTGGCCGCCAGGTTCTGGCCGCCAGGTCGGAGTGGTCGGGCGCGGGGAGCCGGGTACGAGTCCCGGGCCGGCTCCCGGGGTAGGCCGTGGAAGTAGGATGGTGTGCTTCGAGC
>NZ_CDWWEW010000049.1:9260-19672 GCF_977966315.1 Frankia sp. CeRuru1 | reverse complement strand
GCGGTTCACTGGTAGCCACGGATGTCCTTGAACGCGTCCGCCAGCGACGAGGTACGGGCGTCGAACACCGCGCCGCCGGTGTCGGTGGAGATATCCCGCAGCGCCGCCGGGTCGGCTTCCCCGAAGGCGATCGTGAAGGTAGGCACGGCACGCGCGGCCGCCGGCAGCCGCTGATAGGAGGAGCGGAAGTCGGCGGCCGAGATACCGGAGTTGTTCTCCCCGTCGGTCATCAGGACGATCGACGTGAGGTAGCCGGGGTCGGCCTCGACGGCCGCGCCGGCGGCCCGGTAGCCGGCCTCCAGCGCCGAGTAGATCGCGGTGTTGCCCTGGAGTTGCAGGCCGTCCACGAACGTGTTGACGCCCGCCAGATCCGCGGAGCCCGGCCGCGGGTCGTTCACGGCGAAGTCCACGGGGTCGTGGGCCCGGCCGGCAAAGGTGATCATTGTGATCTTCTCGCGACCCCGGAACCGGGCGAACCTGCCGGGCAACGTGTCGTCCGCACCGGTGAGCCCGCGCAGCGCCGCCTGGAGCGCCGCTATCCGCGGTCCGGCCATCGACCCGGACAGGTCGAGCAGGAAGATGGCGTGGCTGGGCCGCCGGAACCGGTCGAGGTAGGCGGACAGCAGCTGGTCGGCGACCTGCCGGCTCGCCGGGAAGGGCAGCTCGGTGAGCGTCCGCGTCGGGAACCGGGCGTCCAGCGCCACTCCGGGCAGGGCCGGCCGGCGGCTCGTGGCAGTCTGCAGCCGGCGCTGCGTCTGCGGCAGGCGCAGCCAGCTGACGACCCGGTCGTAGAGGTCACGCTTATCCGGCCGCAGCAGCAGGAGAGGGTAGTCGGAGGTGACGATCCCGTCCCTGGGATAGATCAGCTCCAATGGTTCGCGCAGCCGGTGCCCGGCGTTCAGGGCCAGCAGCACCGACTCATAGTTGATCATGCCGCCGAGAGTGTCCTGGGAGCGGGCGTAGGCGTCGGTCAGGAAACCGGAACTGCCCGCGGTCAGTGCCTGGCCAGAAAAGAACGAGGTCAGCTGGGCAGGCCTGATGTCCTGCGGGCGCAGCGCGTCCGAGGTGCCGGCGAGTGCCGCCGCCACCCCGACCAGGGCGGAGAAACCCGAGTTCGACGCCGCGGGATTCGTCATGGCGTAGGAGAGCTGGCCGGCCGCCACCTTCGCGGCGATGTCGGCCCAGGTCACGTTCGGGTTGCCGGTCCAGCCGAACTGCCGGGCCAGGCTGCGCCGGACCCCGAACACCACCGGCGACAGCATGATCGACGATCGCGCGGCCACGGGCGTCGCGCCGGTCGGCAGCAGTCGCAGGTACCGGTCGGAGGCGAACCAGGCGGCGTCGGCCTGGGCGGTGCCCCTGGTAATCGCGTCGGCGCCGTCCAGGGTGCCGGTGTAGGTCAGCCGCAGGGTGACGCCGGTCGCCCGGGTGAGATCGGAGAGCAGCGGCTGGATGTCCTGGAGTTCGGAGCCGGCGAGGACGGTGAGTTCGCCCGCGGATTCGCCGGTGCCGGACCCGCCGGTGCCGGACCCGTCCGCCGGTCCCGGGCCTCCGCCCGAGCAGGCGGCCGCGAGCAGCACCGTCAGGAGACACGCGAGCAGGGCTGCGCGCGGCCGTCGGTTCACCGGCCGCCGCCCGGCAGCGTCAGCTCGCCACCTCCGTCGGGGTACGAGCCAAGCTCGCCGACCTCGCCCGCGGCCGACCGGTCCAGGTAGGCGGTGGCCCTGCCGATCTCGGTGGACAGCGCGTCCACTGTCGTTCGCATGGTGTCCAGCGCGGCGGCGCGGTAGTCGTCGATGGCGTCGATGGTGGCGTAGATGTTCGCGAAGGCCTGCTGGAGGGCCCGCAGCGAGACGGTCGCCGAGGACGCCTGCCGGTGCACGTCGGCGCTCTGCCGGCGCAACAGCTCCGATGTGCCGGAAATAATCTTCTCGGTGGTGCTGTTCAGGGCCGAGATCTGGTCGAGGACCAGTTTCTGGTCGGCCAGCGCCTGGGCGACGATCACCGCGGTGCGCAGCGCCGACACGGTCGTGGTGCTCGCCCGGTCCACACCCTTGATGAGTTCGAGGTTGTTGCGCCGGAGCAGGTCCAACGCAAGGTAGCCCTGTGCGCCGACGGCAAGCTGGGTGAGCAGGTCCTGGTGCTTCTGGCGGACGTAGAACAGCACATCCCGGCGAAGCTCCTCCGCCCGGTCCGGGTCGGTGCCCGCGAGCGCCGCGATCCCCGTCTCGAGCTCACCGTCGAGTCTGCCGGCGAGGTAGGCGTACTCCCGCAGCCGGCCGATCGTCGCCCACAGGTTCTGCTTCTCCTGCTCGATGGCGGCGTTGTCCCGGCGCAGCTCCTCCTGACCGTGCTGCAGGGAGCGCAGGATCCCGTCCAGGTGGGCCTGCGACGACCGGTAGGAGGCGAAGTAGTCCCGCAGCCGGTTGCCGAAGGGGAGCACGCCGAGTAGCTTTCTGGGGGCGTCGAGATTCTGCCGGGAGGGGTCGAGGTCCGCCACGACCCGGCGCAGCTCGACCAGGGACTTCGACACCGCCGAGGTCTGGTCGAAGGGCCCGGAGTTCATCGCCCGGGTGGGCTTGTCGAGTAACCGGTTGGACACCGACGCCGATTCCCGGATCTCCTTCTCCCCCAGCCGGTGCACGGCGGCGACCTTCGACGTGAACGCCGGCGAGTGGGCATCGATGGACAGCAGCGTGCGCGCGAACGTGCCAGCCTGCTCGTCCAGCCGGGCCGCGGCGCCCGGATCGATCGGAACGGCCGGTTCGGCCCGGTCAAGGGGCACCGGTGCCACCGGCTCGGGCGGGGTCAGCACCAGGTCGCCGCCAGGTGCCGTATCGCCAGGTGCCGTATTCCGGTCGGCGGCCGGCGGTTGCGTGGTCAACCGGGTCTCCCCTGCGCCTGGTTCACAATCTTGTCAATCATGCGTTCCTCGATGGCGGCGGTGGGCGGTTCCACCACGTCAACCAGCGACGGCGGCGGCGCGAGACCCCGTTCGGTGGCCAGGCGGCGGCCGTACGCGGCATCCGCGGTACGAAACCCGTGCTGAGCCGCGAGACGCTGCAGCTGCGGGTCGGTGGCGAGTAGCCGCCCGGCGGCCTCGCCATCGGCGGTCAGCGGTACCACCGTGTGCTTCGCGTAGATCGTTGGCTCCGGGTACATGAGGACCATGTCGGGGCTGATGGAGCCGTCCTTCGCGAGCTGACGGGCGACAAACTGCGCCTCGTAGATCATGGCCATCGGTGTCTTCCCCATCCCAATGGTGAGGAAGTCGTCGAAGGGTTCCTGGGTGGACTGCTCGACATAGCCCTGCTTGACGAACAGCGGTGCGCAGCGGGCGGCCACCTGATCCGCCGCGGCGCTGTCGGCGACGACGTTGCCGCCGTTCTCGACATAGCTGGCGATCGCCAGGTACAGCGCCGCGGAGTTCGACGTCCGCACATCCGTCGAACTGATGAGCACGGACTTGCCGGTCTCGAAAGCGGTGTTCCCCGGCAGGTCCGACCAGCGGGTGTTCCTACCGACCAGATCGAGGTAGCCGCGCATGTTCAGGACGCGGTGGCCGCCGTCCATCCGCACGACCCCGGCGTTCTGCAGCAGTGACACGATCGGCTGGAAGGTGGCGATCGCCATCGGGCTGAAGAAGGGGACGTAGGACTTCGTCACCTTCCTGGCGGCCCTGATCCGGTCGGCCTGCGGCGCGTCGGCCGGAAAGGCCAGGTCATAGGGGGTCAGGTCGCGGCTGGTGGCGATCTCCCTGGACCCCGCGGTATCGACCTGCAGCCGGTAGCCGAGCTCCGCGAGCCGGACGCCCACCGCGGGATCCGCGAAGAAGTCCCGCTTCTCCGAACCGGCCAGGACCCGGACGGTCCGCACGCTGCCATCGGGCGGACCACCGCCGGCGTCGCCCCCCAGCCGGGGGACCACGATCAGGGCCACCACCGCGATCACGAGCAGACCGGCCAGCAGGAGCCCGACGGTCCTGCCCCGCTGCGCCGAACGCACCAGCCCTCCGCCCGAATCCCCCGATTGGCCCCGTCTGCCCCCATGATGGTAGATCCCGGCGACACTCCGGTAAACGGCGACGTCACATTGCGGTCGCACGGTGTTCACCGCTCGGCCATCAATTAGTCCCGGTCCGCGTGGAATCTGCGAAGACCCGACCATCCGCAGACAGTGGCCACGCTCCCCGGCGACACGTTCTCGACGTTCAACCCACGCGACCGTTCCCTGGTGACGGTGGATGGCCGCGGCGCCCGTCTGTGGGAGACGAGAGGGGACGAGATCACCCACGCGCTGTGCGGCTCCGTCACGACCACCATCACCGAGGATCAGTGGCGGAGATACGCCCCCGATCTCGCGTACCGGCCTCTGTGCCGGTAACCGCGCACCGGCTGCGCAGCCGGGCGGCGTCGATGCTCGCCCTCATCGGCTCCGGGACCGGCCGGGACCGCGAAACGGCCCCGGCCGGTGGGAGGATTCATACCCTCAGTAGTTGACGCGAGTCCAGCTGAAGACGCCCGGGGCAGCCGGGTTGATCGTGAGCTTCAGGTAGCCGTTCGCCTGAGCGCTGCCATCGACGACAATGCGGGTCACGTTGGGAGCCTGCAGGGTCTTCGGGGCCAGCGGGTGGAGGCCGTAAAGCGGGTCCGTGCTCGTGAACGGGTGGTCGACCCGGAAGTTGTGCGAGTCACCCTGCAGGATGAGCACCGGCTTGCCGAAATGCTCGGCGAGGGTCCCAATCCGCTTGACGATGGGATCGAAGCCACTCAGACCATCTCCACCGGCGGCCAGCGCGCTGGTGTCCCACATATCGGCCTGCATGAGCAGCGCGACCCCCGGCGCCCCGGTCTGGCGTGCGGCGTTGAACGCCTTGTTGATCCACTCAAGGTCCGCGTCAAGCCTGGTGGAATACTCGTTCCGCTGCTCCGCGGACAGCGGCGTCACCCCGAACCACGGGACGAGGCCGTTGTTGCTGCCCTGCACGTTAAGTGTCGAGAAAACCACACCGGACTGGGTCCACATGGCGTTCTCCACGAAGGGCGCGTAGGCCGGGTCCGCGGATTCACTGGTGACCTGCCGGGCGTTCACGCCGAGGGTCCGGCCCGGGACAGGGAAGAACACCTGACGCAGTTTTCCGAGACGTTCGAGAGGATTGTAGCCGCCGTTGTTCGCGCGGTGGCAGTCGGTCCACTCGTTGTCGCCGGGGGTATAGACAAGAGGATCCTGGAACTGGTCGAAATCCGACTTGATGGTGGCGAAGTACGAGTCCGAACAGACGCTGCTGCCATTCTTGATGTCGCCGAGATGCGCGACCAGCGACACGTCGGGATCGGCGTTGATCTTGCTGATGTCGGCGGGGAACTCGGCGATCTTGGCGGCGCCGTAGGGGATGTCGCCGATCACGGCGATCGTGGACGGAGCGGTCCCGGTGCCGAGCGGGGTGGCCGCGCCCGCCGGGATCGGGATCGACACGGACGCGGTCAGCGTACCAACGGCCAGTGCCAACAAAAGCCTGCGGTGCCGTATTTCCGGACTCCTTCATCACGAGGACCGCACGGTTCTTTTCCGGTCTTTTCCGGGGACGGCGGTTCATCGGGCCGGCCCGCCACCCGCACTCCGGACGCCCGGAAGCTATCGGGTCGACCGGAACGCCCCCGGAAGGGGTGATGAACCTTCACCCACGGCCAGCGCAACGCGGGTTACCCTACCCCTGCCGTCTTCGGCCGCTGAACACCGGCGGCCGGCGACGGGAGTCGATCGAGGGAGGCACCGATGGAGGCAGGGACATCCCCTCCCCCGCAGACCGCGGAGACCGGGCAGACAGGGCAGACAGGGCAGACAGGGCAGACAGGGCAGACAGGGCAGACAGGGCAGACAGGGCGGGAATGCCGGCGCGTCGAGGAACGGGGGCTGTGGTTCGACGAGCTGGAGACCGACGTCATCTACGCCCACCGGCCCGGGCGGACCGTGAGCGAAGCCGACAACACCCTGTTCAGCACGTTGACGATGAACACCCAGGCGCTGCACCTCGACGAGGCCTGGAGCACGACCCAGACGTTCGGCACTCGGCTGGTCAACAGCATGTTCACCCTCGCGACGCTGGTCGGCCTGTCGGTGAGCCGGCTGACCCAGGGAACAACCGTGGCCAACCTCGGGTTCACCGAGATCCGCTTCCCCGCACCGGTGTTCCCCGGCGACACGCTCTACGCCGAGACCGTGGTGCGCGACAAGCGGCTCTCCCGCAGTCGGCCCGGGCAGGGCGTGGTCACCTTCGAGCACACCGCGCGCAACCAGCACGGTGACGTGGTAGCCGTGGCGGTACGGTCCGCGCTGATGCTGCGCCGGGCGGCGGACCGGTGATCGGGCAGCTGCCCGGCCCGGCGTTGCTGTTCTGCCCCGCGGACCGGCCCGACCGATTCGCCAAGGCGGCCGCCGCGGCCGACGGGGTCATCCTCGATCTGGAGGACGGCGTGGCGGCGGCGGACCGGCCGCGGGCACGGCGCGCGTTGCGGGAGACCGTCCTCGACCCACTGCGGGCGATCGTCCGGATCAACCCCGCCGGGACCGCCGATCACGACGAGGACCTGCGCGCCCTCGCCGACACGCCCTACACCATCGTCATGCTGGCCAAGACGGAGTCCGCCGAGCAGGTCGCCGCCGTCGGGCCGCGCCGGGTCGTCGCCCTGTGCGAGACACCGCGCGGCGTGCTCGCCGCGGCCGGGATCGCGGCCGTTCCCACCACCATCGGCGTCATGTGGGGGGCGGAGGATCTCGTCGCCGCGCTGGGTGGCCGGTCGAGCCGGGACCAGGCCGGCCGCTACCGGGGCGTCGCCCTGCATGCCCGGGCGAGCGTCCTGCTGGCGGCCGGAGCGCACGGGCGGGTTGCCGTCGACTCCGTGTACCTGGACATCGCCGACGTCGACGGCCTCGCGGCCGAGGCTCGTGACGCCGTCGCGAGCGGCTTCGCGGCGAAGGCGTGTATCCACCCGAGGCAGGTCGCGGCCGTGCGGCAGGCATTCGCGCCGTCCGCCGACGAGGTGGCGTGGGCGCGGCGGGTACTCGACGCGGCGGCGCACTCCGCCGGCGTGTTCTCCTTCGAGGGACGGATGGTCGACGCGCCCGTCCTGCGTCATGCCGAACGCACCCTCGCCGCCACCGGGCATGATCCTGCTGTCACCGTCACAGACTCACCCACCGATCAGCGGCGGTGCCAGGGCCTACCGCGATCTGTGGATAACCCAGACCTCAGCCCGGCCTGGCATGGCCGGGGAAATGCGGAGGGTTGAGTACGGTCTGGCGGCGTCAGACCGTACTCAACCCTCCACAACTCTGCGTAGAGAACTCTGGTCAGCCGGTCGAGGTGAGCGCGGCGACGAGGGAGGTGTCGTGAGTCGCGGTCCGGAACCGGGAATCGTCGAGCACCCGCCGGAGGAAGGGCACGGTCGTGGCCACGCCCGGTCCCTCGATGCGCAGCTCTGACAGGGCCGAGCGCATCCGCCGGACCGCGCCGTCGCGATCCGGCGCCCAGGCGACCACCTTCGCCAGCAGGGAGTCGTACCGGGTCGGTATCCGGTAGCCGGGGTGCACGTGGCTGTCCACCCGGACGAAGGGCCCGCCGGGGAAATGGCACTCCGTGAGCGTTCCGGGCGCGGGGGCGAATCCCCGGACCGGGTCCTCGGCGTTGACGCGGCACTCGATCGCGACGCCGCGCGGGACGACCGCGTCCTGGGTGAGGTCGAGTTTCTCCCCCGCGGCGATCCGGAACTGCTCGGCGACGAGGTCGATGCCGGTCACCATCTCCGTCACCGGATGCTCCACCTGTAGCCGGCAGTTGACCTCCATGAAGTAGTACGCACCGGCCGGGTCGACCAGGAACTCGACGGTGCCCGCGCCGACGTAGCCCGCCGTGGAGACCCCGCGCAGCGCGGCCCGCCCCATCTCCTCGATGAGGTCCGCGGGGAGGCCGGGCGCCGGCGTCTCTTCAATGAGTTTCTGGTGACGCCGCTGCACCGAGCAGTCCCGGGCCCCCAGGTACACGCCGTTGCCGTACTGGTCGCAGAGCACCTGGATCTCCACGTGCCGAGCCGAAGGCAGGTACCGCTCGACGTACACCCGCCCGTCGCCGAAGACGGCCTGCGCGCCCGCCCGGGTCTCGGTGTAGGCGCGAAGGAACTCCTCGGGCTGCTCGACGACGCGCATCCCCCGACCGCCGCCGCCGGCAGCGGCCTTGATGATCACGGGATAGCCGATCCTGTCGGCGAACACCTCTGCCTCGTCCGCGTGGTCGATCGCGGTATGGCTTCCGGGCAGCAGCGGAAGGCCCGCGGCAACCATCAGCGAGCGGGCGACGGCCTTGTCCCCGAGCTTCTCCATGACCGAGGCGGGCGGTCCGACGAAGGTGATGCCCTCGGACTCGCAGACCTCCGCGAAGTCCGCGTTCTCGGAAAGGAATCCGTATCCAGGATGGATGGCGTCCGCACCGGCGAGCCGGGCGGCCTCGATGATCGTCGGGATGTTGAGGTAGCTACGGCCGGCGGGGCCCGGACCGATCTGGACGGCCCGGTCGGCGAGCCGGGTCACCATGCTGCCGCGGTCGTCGGCCGAGTAGACGGCGACGGTGCGCAGGCCGAGCTCCCGGCAGGTGCGGAGGACCCGCAGAGCAATCTCGCCCCGGTTGGCGATCAGGACGGTGGTGACCATCAGCCGCGGGCGTCCGGATCGATAGCGATCAGCCGTTCGCCGTACTCGACCGACGTCGCGTCGGGCTGGCACACCTCGACGATCTGGCCGGCCGTGTCCGCCTCGATGGGGATCATCAGCTTCATCACCTCGAGGATCGCGACCTGCTGCCCGGCCTTCACGGTGTCCCCGACCCGGACGAACGGCCGCGCACCGGGTTCGGGAGCGTAGTAGAAGACCCCGACGCTCGGCGCGGTGACGTAGCTCAGGCCAGCATCACCACCGGCGGTCGGCGAGTCCGCCGACCGCTCCTCGACCAGCGCGACCTCGCCGGGAACGGCACCACCGGGAACGGCACCACCGGAACCAGCACCGCCGGAACCAGCACCGCCGGAACCAGCACCGCCGGGAACGGCACCACCAGGAACGGAGCGAGGCGCGGGAACCGGATGACGACGCGGCGGCGCCGTCGCCTGGACGGGCCCGCGCCGGTCGTCACCGAGCTCGGCCAGGTCGGTCCAGGCCAGCTCCACGACGATGTCGCCGGCGGTCACCCGCAGGTGCGACGGCGGCCGCACCGCGTTCGCGTACAGGGCAAGGGCGTGGTGCTGCACCGCGGCCAGGATGGTGTCGACGTCCGCCGCGTCGATGGCGGACAGCGGGCCGGGCGCGGCGGTCGACCATCCCGGCGCCGTGCCCGGATCGTCGACCGCCCGGTTTCCGTTGGAGGAGACGGCGCCGGAGCGGCGCGCTGCCACAGTCGTGCTCATGAGCTCTGCTCCCTGTGTTCGGAGTGTCCCGGGTGTTCGGAGTTGCCCAGGCGTTCCGGGGGTGACGCGCCGGCCGGCTCACCCGCCACCGCGCCGAAGCGACGGAAGCGCAGCCACCGCCGGTACACGAGCTCCTCCGGGCCGGCCAATCCCAGCGTCGCCAGCGTCGCGCGCAGCGCGGCACCGACGAGCGCCGCGGCGTGGACGGGATCGGCCGCGGCACCGCCGTCAGGCTCGGGTACGACCCCGTCGACAATCCCGAGCTCCAGCAGCTGGCGCGCGTCCACGCGCAGTGCCTCGGCCGCCTTCGGCGCGGCGGTCGCGTCCTTCCAGAGGATCGACGCACATCCCTCCGGGCTGATCACTGAATACACCGCGTTCGCGCACATCAGCACCCGGTCGGCGACCGCGAGCGCCAGCGCTCCGCCGCTGCCGCCCTCGCCGGTGACGACGGCGACGACCGGAACGGGCAGCGCCCCCATCAGGCGCAGGTTCTCGGCAATCGCGACCGACTGTCCCCGTTCCTCCGCCTCGACGCCGGGATGGGCGCCGGCGGTGTCGATGAAGGTGACCACCGGCAGGCCGAGCTTGGCCGCCAGCCGCATGACCCGCGCCGCCTTGCGGTACCCGGCGGGACTGGGCATGCCGAAGTTCCGCTCGCTGAGCTCGGCGACCGTGTGCCCCTTCTGGGTGCCGATCACGGCCAGCCCGACTCCGCCCAACCGGCCGAGACCGGCGACCATCGCCGGGCAGTCGGCGGAGGCCCGGTCGCCGTGCAGCTCGTTGAAGTCGTCCAGCAGAAGCGAGATCAGGTCGAGGGTGGTCGGGCGCCCGAGTGCCCTGGCCTGCCGCACGGCGTCCCAGGGATGACGGACGGGCAGGTGGAGCGCCTCGGTGATCACCCGCTCGGCTCCGTCGTGCCCGTCGGACGGGCCGCCCCCGGCTGCGATGCCCCCGGCC
>NZ_CDWWEW010000049.1:0-8909 GCF_977966315.1 Frankia sp. CeRuru1 | reverse complement strand
GCCCCCGGCCATGGCGCCCCCGGCCATGGCGCCCCCGGCCGCGGCGCCCTCGGCCATCTCATGAACGCCGGTGGCGACGCGCAGGAGCCGGGACAGCGCGGCCCGCAGGTCGCCACGGGGAACGATCATGTCCACGATGCCGTGGTCCAGCAGGAACTCCGCCGTCTGGAAGCCGGGCGGCAGCTTCTGGCGGATCGTCTGCTCGATCACCCGGGGACCGGCGAACCCGAGGCGAGCACCCGGCTCGGCGACGATGACATCACACAGAGTGGCGAAGGAGGCTGCCACCCCCCCGAACGTCGGGTCGCTGATCAGTGCCACGGTGAGCACGCCCGCCTCGTCGAGCCGGCCGAGCATCTGGCTCGTCTTGGCCATCTGCATCAGCGACAGCAGGCCTTCCTGCATGCGGGCACCGCCGGAGGCGGTCACGATCACCAGCGGTGTGCGCTCGGCCAACGCCACCTCGCCCGCCCGGGTGATGGCCTCGCCGACGGCCGATCCCAGGCTGCCGCCCAGGAAACGGAAGTCCATCGCCGCGACGATCACCTCGGCGCCGTCGATGCGTCCCCGCGCGCAGACGACCGCCTCGGCCAGTCCGGTCCGCTCGCGGGCCTGGCGCACCCGGTCCGGATAGGGTGCCGAATCGGTGAAGCGCAGCGGATCGGGATCCGCGGGCACGGGCGTCGCCAGCTCGGACCATCCCGGGTCCAGCAACTGGGCGAGCCGGCTCGGTGCCGTCAGCGGCGCATGCCAGCCGCACTCCGGGCAGACCCGGTTGGCTGCGAGGAACCGCTTGCCATAGAGAAGGGTCCGGCATCCCCCGCACAGATGCCAGGCGAGGCGGTCCGCGGCCGACTCCGCCTCGACGGCTGGCACGGGCACGGGCGCCGGCGTGCCCGCAGTGGCCCCGGTCGTGCCCCCGGTCGTGGTCGTGGGCGCGGTCACCGGGCACCCGCCGTCAGGACGTACCGGTGCGCCGGCGAGCTCTCGCGCGTGGCCGGCGGTCGGTAGGCGGCCGCCCGCGCCGGCAGCCGCACCCCGGCGAACCGCAGCGCCGCGGCCCGCCCGGTGTAGGCGGCGCCGAGCATCAGCTCACCCGCGACGTCCACCGCGCTGCGCTGGTCGACGTCCGCCAGGTAGCTGCCGGCCGCCCAGGTGTTGAAGGCGCCCAGGGACGGGCCGCACCAGATCTGGTAGTCGGTGATCCGGTCGGGCGCGGCGGAGATCGCCCAGCCCGAGGACAGCCCGAGATACCAGCGGAACACCAGCGCCATCCGTCTCTTCGGGCTGGCCTGCGCGCGTTCGATCTGCTCCGGGTCGCGTCGGCTGAAGTAGTCGACAGTATCGGCCCAGATCTCGTCCACGGACCGGCGCAGGACCGAACGCTCCAGCCAGTTCCGATCCTCCGCCGAAAGGTCGTCGAGGGAGTCGTGGGCGCGGTAGAGGTCGTACAGCCGGCGGCCTCGCCCGGCGAACATCGTGCCGCGGCGCAGGACCTGCACCTCGGCGCCGATCTCGAACATGTCGGAGGCCGGTGCCATGTCGATGTCGTTCGGGCCCGCCTTCGCCAGCAGCGCCCGCGCCGCCGCCGACTGACCGGACTCGACGCACGCCTGGTTCACCGAACCGGTGACGACGTAGGCGGCGCCGAGCGCGAACGCGGCGAACACCGCCGACGGCGTACCGATGCCACCCGCGGCTCCCACTCTCGGCGGGCGGCGGTAGCCGAGCTCGGCGGCGATCCGGTCGCGCACCGCGATGATCTCGGGGAGCAGGACCGGGAGCGGCCGGCGGTCGGTGTGGCCGCCGGAGTCCGCCTCGACCGTGATGTCGTCGGCCATCGGCACCGTGCGGGCAAGCGCGGCCTGCTCGGCGGTCAGGGTGCCGTCCGCCACCAGCGGGCGCAGCAGCGCGTCCGGGGCGGGACGCAGGAAGAGCTCGGCCACCTCCGCGCGGGAGACCTTGGCCACCACCCGGTGCCCGACGTGTACGCCGCCAGTGCCGCCCGGCCGCAGCCCCGCGGCCCGGTAGGCGACGATCTGCGGGGTCAGCTCGAGGAACGCGGACGCCTCCACGCAGGTCACCCCGTGGCGCAGGCAGGCGGCCAGGATGGCCCGTTCCAGCTCCAGCTCGTTCGGGCTGTGGATCAGATTGCAGGCGAAGGGCGCCGGACCGAGCTCGCGGCGGATCCGCCCGAGCGCGTCGTCGATCCGGTCGGGCAGCACGCCGGCCGCCCCGTACGTGGCGAGGAAGCCCGCCCGTGCCATCGCCACGACCAGCTCCGGCGAGGCGATGCCGTTCGCCATCGCGCCGGTCATGTAGGGCTGACGCACCCCGTGGTCGGTCAGGAAGGACGCGGCTCCCAGCCGCTCGGGGCGGGCCGGCGGCGCCACAGCCAGCACCGTCGCCCCCGCCGCGCGCAGGCTCGCCGGGTCGTCGGTGGCCGCGATCGCGCCCCCCTGTTCGCTCACCACGACGCAGGGCGCGTCCAGCCGGGCAAGCAGGTCGTGGATCTCCTGGGCGGAACGCGCGAGCCGCGGCCCGCCCGATCCAGGGCGCAGCGTCGTCGGCGCGCCACGGACCATCGTTGTCGTCGTCACCATGATTGCGCTCCTCTACCGCGCACTTCGGCGGCGATGTCGGTCAGGCCGTAGATACGCATGCCGGGTTTCCAGACGCTGGCGTCCGCGACGACCCGTGCCCGGGCACCGTCGCGGCGGACGTCCTTGATGTGGACCTCCAGCGTCATCTCCCCGTCCTCCGGGCGGATCTGGCCGCGGTAGCGCCAGCTCATCGGCAGTCCGGCCGGCACGACGAAGGTCGGCTCGACGAGGTCGTCGGTCAGGCCCTCCTGGACCATCCACTCCTGCAGCGCCTGGATGACGGCCTCGACGCCCAGCGAGCCGGGCATCACCGGGTCGAGCCAGAAGTGCCGCGCGAAGAACCAGTCGCCCGGGCTCGTGGGGCGGACGGCGTGCAGGTAGCCGCGGCCGAAGTCGCCGCCGCCGTCCACCACCGTGATCTGGTCGAGCAGGGCCATGGCACCCTGGGCGCACAGCGGCGCGTTCGCGGCCCGCCGGGCGGCCACGTCGATGGTCCGCCGGTCCGCCGGCGCCGGGCTGGTGCGTTCCAGCCAGGTCGGCACGAACGCGCCCTGATCGAGACCGTTCTGGTTCGCCAGCGTCCGCTGCGTGAAGAAGCCGAACAACGACTCACCGACGTAGAACGGCTCGCCGTCACCGCCGTCACCGCCGTCACCGCCGGACCCGCCGGACCCGTGCGGTCCGGATCCGTCGCCCGGCACGAGGAACAGCTCATACTGGAAGTTCTGCAGGATCGCGCCGCTGAGCACGGTCGTGGACAGCAGGGTCGAGCGCTGCCGGATGGTGCGTCCGGCCAGGTCCACCTCGCGCCGGACGGTCGCCGTGCCGTCGAGGTTGCGCAGGACGTAGTCGTTGGCCGGGTCGGTCAGGGTCGCACCCAGGTAGTAGCCCAGCAGGAGCGCCGACTGGAGCGACGTCTCCATGTGCACGATGTTCGGCATCGTCGGGCTGGGGCTGTCGGTGTAGTACCAGGAGTCCGCCGGCGAGTCGTACTCGGTGATCATCGACGCGCCGCCGCTGAGCTGACCTCGCGCGCCGTCCACCCGCATGACCCGGTCCACCAGCCGCAGGCCGCCGCCGGGCAGCCGGCAGACCGTCCGGCCCGCGGCGGAGGCGAACTCGGGACCGAGCGCGATGGCGAGGTCGCCGCGCGCCGCGTGGAACATCTGCAGCTCACCGAGCAGCGCCGACTCTCCGGTCGCGCCCACGCGGCCGAGGAAGGCCGGCAGGACGCCGCCGTGCGCCGGGCCCACAGGGGTGCCCGGACGTTCCCGCACGGCCAGGGCGATCCCGCGGATCGTGGCGACCGGCCCGTGGGCGTCCCGCAGCTCGACGTCACCGCGCAGCCAGGGCCGCGGCACCAGATCGATGTCGGTGACGGTCAGCACGAGCTCCAGACCGGCCTCGGCGGCCGGCCCGGCGCCGTGGCCGGGCGCGTGGATCTCGATCGACAGCCGGCCGAGCCCGTCGGGGAGTTCCAGCCGCTCGTCGGGCAGCGCGACGTCGAGGTGCGCATCCGCGATCACCAGGTGCAGACCGGCGGCCATCGCGAACACGCTCACCGCCTGCCAGGAGGCGGTGAGCGCCGCGATGGCCAGGTGGGTCGGACCGGGCTGCCCGTCGCGGTCCGCCACGCCGCCGGTCAGCCGGCTCACCGAGGCCCGCAGCTGGCCCCGGCCGGCTGCGCCGCCCCGCGGCGCGAACTCCGGCACGGCGACCAGCGGGCCGCCGGGGGCGAGCCGCACCGACGGGTTCACCCCCCGCTGGTCGTAGCGGGCGCCGAAGACGCCGGCAACGTCACCGCGCGCCAGCCGGTCCAGGTCACCGGCGTCGAGGGTGGTGCGGGTGGTGCGGCCGGGCAGTTTGAACGCGTCCTCCGTCCAGCCGCGCGCGCCCCGGGAGCCGGGGGGGGCGCCCACCGGCTCCAGGGCGGCGGAACCGGGCGGGTTCCCCGGCGCTTCGATGCCGGCGAACCCGGCAACCCCGGCGAAACCACCATGGCTCGCGCCGTCCCGCTCGAGCCACCGGAACACCCCGCCGAGGACCTCCAGGAGCACGTCGGGGCCGCGGGTAACCCGCAGCGCGAGCGTGACCTCCGCCGTGGCCGGGTCGAACCCGCCGGGGGCCCCGATGCGGGTGGAGGCCTGAATACGCAGCTCGTCCCCGACCCGGGGCAGCGGTCCGCTGGTCACCAGAGCCGCCCGGGCCAGCACCCAGTGCCCCCCTCCCCGGGGTGCCAGGTGCGCCGACCCGCGCAACACCTCGTCCAGGGCCTGGCGGACCACGGCGGGCAGCGACACCCAACCGTCGATCGCCGCGGCGTCCCGGGCCACGACGGTGACATCCACCGCCAGCTCGGCAGGCGCCGTGATCTCGACGGGGGCGATCGCGGGAGCGGGCCGCGGCGGAGCGCCGGGCGCCGATGCACCCGCGTGCCCGGGAACCCCAGCATCGTGGAAGGCCGGCCGGTCCACCGCCGGGGTGCCCCACCCCGGTCCACCCCGGCCACGATCACCCACGGCGGCCGGGGTCCGACCGCCGGGCGGTGCGATGGCGGCCATCTCGGCCAGCGCCCGGTCGGCCAGGGCGGCCTGCGTGCGCATCGCCGAGGCGTGGGCCGCGACCACCGAGGCCCGCAGCCGACGCAGGGTGGCCGTGGCGTCATCGGCGGCCGGGACGGCCGGGCCCTCCCCGAGCGCGCTATCCGTGACGCCCGTAACACCCACAGCAGTAGCACCCACAGCACCCGTGCGCCCCACGCCGCTCAGGACGCCCGCGCCGCGGGTGGCGGCCGTGATCTCCCTGCCCCCGTCGGCGTTGTCCTCCTCGCCCCTGTCGGCGCCGCCCCTGTCGGCGCCGTCATGGCGGTGGGTGCCGCTGGGCCGCGCCTCGAACTCCGGGCCGGCCTGCATCGCCGCCCAGACGGCGGCGTCGGTCGGCTCGCCGTCGAAGCCCAGCCCGTCCTGCGTCGCCTCGACCGTGGTGGTCATCGTGATCCCTCCCATCGCCCGTGCAGTGCCTGGTCTTTCGGCCACCGACCGGACCTCATGCCCGGTCACCCGACTGCCACCGCTGCGCCCCCTGACGGATCAGATCCGCCATGTCCGGGGTGCCGACGAAGGTGAAGTCGGACAGGCGCTGCAGCACCCGTCCATCCGGGGTGTGGGCGGTCACGGTCACCGTGACCGTCATCGGGCCGGGTCGGACGTCGTCGACGACCACGATGAACGTCTCGTTGGCCGGCAGCGGAGCGAAGAACTCCGCGTGCCCGATCTCGATAGGCAGGGCGCCCACCTCGTTCAGGGTCCACCGGGCGAGCACGCTCCCGGCCGCGGCGAGGATGTCGCACAGGACCGGGCGGTGCAGCGCGCCCGCGAACGCGCCGCCGGCGAAGGGCAGTTCCGGCAGGCGGCACTCAGCCACCAGACGGCCCGGCTCCCGCACGAGCAGGCGCCGGATGCCCCGCATCAACGGCCCGTGGATGAGCAGCCCGTCGGTGTAGACCCAGGCCGCGTCCTCGCCCTGCTCGCCGAGCCGGTAACCATCGGCGGGCCAGCCCGGAGCGGTCGGGGCGGCCCCGGTGACCCCGGTGGCCCCGGTGACCTCGGCGAGCACGAGGGTGCCCGCGTAGTGCGAGGTCGGCAACGCGCCGCCGCTGTCCCCGCGAACGGTCGCGGACACCGTCACCGGCCCGCCGTCACGTCCGTCACCGGGCCTACCGTCGGTCCCGTCGACGGGCCGCGCGTCGAGCCAGTAGTCCCGCAGGTGCGCCCCGTCGAACACGATCCCCTTGTGCACGATGAAGTTCCGGACCTCGACAACCTGGCGCCCGGGCAGGGCTCGTTCGACCCCGTTGACCAACCAGCCGAGACCGGCGGTGGCGGGCAGCACCGGGGCCGGCCCGATCTGGTGCTGGTCGATGACCGTCTCGGTGTCCATAGCCGCTATCGAACGGTGCGCCACGAACGCGGCGGGCGCCGTGCCACCCGCGGTCCGCGCGAGCGGAGCGGATCCACCGATGAGGACCGCGCCGTCCGCGCCGTGGCCGTCGACGAGTTCCGCGACGAAGCGGCGCGCGCCCTCATCCGGCGGCAGCAGCGTCACGCCCCGGGAGCGGAAGAGCTCCCGCAGATCGGCCGTGACCATCCCGCCGTCCCAGGCGCCCCAGTTCAGGGCGACCACCCGGCCGGTGAGCCCGGTCCGGGCCCAGGCCGCGACCCTGGTCAGCGCCTCGTTGGCCGTGGCGTAGTCGGCCTGCCCCGGGTTACCGAAGACACCGGCGACCGAACCGAACAGCGCGAGATGACGCAGCGGTGCGCCCTCCAGCGCCGTGAGCACGGAGCGCAGGCCGGCGAGCTTCGGGGTGAGCACCGACCGGATGGCCGGGACGGTCTTGTCCGTGAGCATCGCGTCGGCCAGAGCGCCGGCGCCGTGCACGACGCCGGTGACCCGGTCACGCCAGGGCGCGAGCGCCGCGGCCGTCGCCACCGGATCCGAGGCGTCCACAGCCTGGTAGTGGATCCGCGCGCCGGTCGCGGAAAGATCACCGAGGGTAGCTCGCACCTGCCGGACGGCGATCACGGCGGCAGCCGCGGCGTCGACGTCGGGCAGCCGCACCTTGCGTCCCTCGGCACGGGCCCCGGCGAGATACGCCGCCTTGAGGCCGTCATCCTCGACTCCGGCCGCCCAGCCCGGCTCCTCAACCAGATTCGTGCGTCCGAGCAGGACAAACTCGCAGGAGGCGCGGCGCGCCAGCTCCTCGACGCAGCGCGCGGTCACTCCGCGGGCTCCGCCGGTCACCACCAGGACGTCCTCCGGGCCCACCGGGGGCCGGAACGCCGCCGGGGCGGTCGCCCCGGTCGCCTCAGTCGCCTCGGTCACCCCAGTCGCCCCGGTCACCCCGCCCTGGACATACTCGACGCACCAGCGGCGTCCCTCGGAATCCAGACCGACCTCGACGACGTCCCGGGCGGAATCGACGGCCTCCGCCAGGACGGCCGCTGCGAAGGTGTCGTCGTCGAGCGCCGGATGGACGTCGACCGACCGGCAGACCAGCTCAGGTGCCTCGAGCGCGACGGTTTTCACCAGCCCGGTGACCCCCGCGGTGACCGCCCCGGCTATCGAGGACCCGCCTCGATGGCCGAGCAGCCCGTCGACCCGCGTCACCGTGAGGAAGGCCGCGCGCCGGCCTGCCGAGGCCGCCGCCCGCAGCGGTACGACGACCCCCTTCGTGGCCAGGATGGCGTCGGCGAGCCCACGCGCGGCGACGTCGAAGCCGGCCAGGCCGGTGGCGCCGATCCCGGCTCGATCGTCCTCCCCGGCGCGGTCCGGCTCGGCCCCGGATCCGGCGCCCGGTGATGCCGGAGCGCCGAGGGCGAGCAGGCAGAGGTCCAGGCGGACCGATCCGGCGACGGCCGCGAGCGCCGCCTCGACCGCGGCACCGTCCCAGCCGAGGAGGCCGGCGGCGTCGGAGCCCGCGAGGGACCCGATCGCGATCCGCTCGACCGAGATGCCGCGCTCCCTGAGGTGGCGGACCAGCGCCGCACCACCGGCGTCACCGACCTCGATCACGAGCGCGCTGGGCTGGACGCCGAAAGGCTCGTCGAGCGGGTCTACGGCCGGCAGAAGGCGCGGCACCGCGCGCAGCCGCTCGATGGACGCCTCGGTCGGAACGGGGTGCGGCGCCGATGCAGTCGCCGTGGGCATCGACGCCGCCGTCTCAGTAGCGGTGGGCGGGGTCGACTCGGGTGCGGCGCTGGCCGGCGCGGTCAGGCCCAGGCCATCACGCAGGAACGAGGCCACATCCGCCAGCGTCCGCATCTCCGCCGCCCGCTCCGGACCCACCGCAGGAACACCCGGGAACCGCTCCTGCAACGACCCCAGAATCTGCACCCGCTTAATCGAATCAACCCCCAGATCCGACTCCAACGCCATCGACGGCTCCAGCACATCCACCGGATAACCCGTCTTCTCCGCCACCACCTCCGCCACCGCCGACTCAATAACCGACACGTCGACCGCAGCCACACCGGCACCGGCACCCGCCGAACCCTGAACCGAACCAGCCCCGGCACCCGCCGAACCCTGGGCCACCGAACCTAGGCCATCACGCAGGAACGAGGCCACATCCGCCAGCGTCCGCATCTCCGCCGCCCGCTCCGGACCCACCGCAGGAACACCCGGGAACCGCTCCTGCAACGACCCCAGAATCTGCACCCGCTTAATCGAATCAACCCCCAGATCCGACTCCAACGCCATCGACGGCTCCAGCACTCCACCTGATAACCCGCCTCCCCCGCCACCACC
>NZ_CDWWEW010000048.1:0-19528 GCF_977966315.1 Frankia sp. CeRuru1 | reverse complement strand
CATCTCCATGGGTCGGCTGGAGAGGACTGTAGGCGTAAGACAGCTAGGTGGTAGATAGTCCGAAAAAGACAGTACCTATCAACCCGTATCATTCAAGTCATATCATTGAGACCATGGCTGGAATCGCGCTGACGCCGGTGTCGTATCTGGTCCTGGGGGAGGTAGCGCGGCGTGGCAGTGCCACTCCGTACGAGCTCAAGGTCGCGGTTGCCGGCTCGATCGGTAACTTCTGGTCGTTTCCGCACGCCCAGCTCTACAAGGAGCCGCCCCGCCTTGCCGCGGCCGGACTCCTTTCTGAGGAACGGGAGGAGTCCGGCCGCAGGCGGCGGATCTTTCGCCTGACCGGCGCCGGCCGGAGCAGGTTGGCCGGGTGGCTCGCCGTCCCGGAGGCCGGGCGCACCGAGCTGCGCGATTCCGGTCTGCTCAAGCTGGCATTCGCCGATCTGGGCCGGCCGGGTGATGTCAGCCGGCTCGCGCGGGCCCAGGCGGCGGCGCATCGCGCTCACCTGGAGGTGTACCGCTCCCTGACCGCGCTGCCCGCGGGCGCCCTGGCCTGGTCGCTGCGCCGGGCCCTCGATCTCGGGCTCGGCTACGAGGAGCTCGCGGTCGAGTTCTGGGAACGCCTCGCCGCCGAGCCGGGCGGGGCGGCGCGGCGGTCAGCGGACGGTGCGGTGCCTGCCCCGGGCCCGCAGGTAGTCCCGGATGACGTAGTTGCCGAGGGCGGCGGGATCGGGTGAGAGAACCCGCCCGCCGTTGCGTCTGGCCATCTCCTCGACGAACTGCACCAGCCGTGGCTCGTCGTCGAGCATGAACACATTGACGGTCACGCCGCGCCGGGTGAGCCGGTCGACCTCGGCCAGGGTCAGCTCCAGGGTCTCGGGCATCGGCGGCCAGGAGAACGAGGGAGTCCCGTCGCGCAGCAGGTGCGCGGTGGGCTCACCGTCGGTGACTACCATGATGACCGGCTCCGCCTGCGGGTAGCGGCTCAGCAGCCGGCCCGCGATGAGCAGGGCGTGCTGCAGGTTCGTGCCCTGCACCATCTCGGAGTCGAGTCCGGCGAGCTCGACCGGCCGCAGCTCCCGGGCGTAGTCCGAGAAGCCGACAATGTGGATCTTGTCTTGCGGGAACGACGTGCTGACGAGCGTGTGCAGCGCGAGTGCCGTCGACTTCGCGATGCCCCAGGTGCCTCGCAGCGCCATCGAGTAGGACAGGTCGACGAGCAGGCACACCGCTGCCGTGGCGCGGCGCTCCGTCTCGGCGACCTCGAAGTCGGCCACCGCCAGGCGGATCGGGTGGCCCCGGCCGGGCGGACCGCC
This sequence comes from Frankia sp. CeRuru1, assembly GCF_977966315.1. Taxonomy (NCBI): domain Bacteria; kingdom Bacillati; phylum Actinomycetota; class Actinomycetes; order Frankiales; family Frankiaceae; genus Frankia; species Frankia sp. CeRuru1. The sequence continues at coordinate 18,212 of NZ_CDWWEW010000048.1, read as the reverse complement.
GCGCAGCACCGCGTTGCGGACTGTGCGGACGACGTCGATCGGCTGGGTGTCGCCGAACTGCCAGGCCCGGGAGGTGCCCAGCAGATCCCCGGCGGAACCCGCGTCGGTCACACTGTGATCCCCGCGGCCTCGGGCGGAGACCTGCCGGAAGATCCGGGCCAGCGCGGCCTGCCCGATCCGGCGCACCGCCCGTGGGGTGAGCTCGAGGCTCCCGGCCCGGCGGGTGAGGAATCCCTGCCGTTCCAGCTCCCGTTCGATCTCCTGCAGCCCCCGCAGATCGTCGACGGCGGACCGGCCCAGCGCCCGGGCCACCGCCTCGGGGTCGACGTCCTCCAGGGATGCCCCGGCGTAGTCCTGCCCCAGCGCGGCGGCCAGTTCGTCCAGCTCCGCGAGCTCCTCCAGCGCGGTGGTGGCGTCGCCGAGGCCGAGCGGTTCCTCGCCGGTCAGGCCGTCGCCCAACCGGCCGGCCCGCCCCCGCACCCGTCCACCCCAGTTGAGGTCCGGTCGGGACGCGCGCAGCGCCTGCGCCAGTCGTGACATCTCTGCGGCGAGCCCCAGGTCCTCCATCGCCGTGGACATCAGGTCGGCGAGTTCGGAGCGCTGCTGCGGGGTGAGCCCGGCCAGTAACCGCGCGGCGGCGGCGGCCCGGCGGGCCAGCGCGTCGACCAGTTCCTCCAGCGAGCCGGGGTTCTCCGGGAAGAAGTCGCCGAACTCTCGCATGAACCGGGCGAACGCCTCGTCGGTGTCCTCACCACGGGCGTCCGCCTCCAGCAGGGCGTTGAGCGCGGCGACCATCTCCCGGATCCGGGCGAAGTCTTCGGGCGCGGCCCCTTCCAGGGCCTGCTTCATTCCCTTGAACTGGGAATCGAGGACCTCGCGACGCAGCAGCTCGGAGATCTTCTCGTACGTCTCGCGGGCCGGCGGGGACCGCCAGTCGTACTCGGCGAGCGAGCGCACCGCACGGGCGGGGTCCGCGGGCAGCGCGTCCAGCTCGGCCTCGCGCAGCCGGGCGTCGTCGGAGGGGTCGGGGAACAGCGCCGCCCGTTCCTGGCCCACGGCGGTGTCGAGCAGCCGGCGGACCTCCTGGAGCGTCCCGTCCATCCGGCCGCGGGACCGGGCCTCCCGCCGGTGCCGCTCGACGGCCCGGCGCATGTCGTCCAGACCACGCCGGCCCGGCATGCCCCGGCGCAGCAGCGACTCCAGCGCCTCCCGCGGGGTGCGTCCCTCCAGAATCTGGCGGGACATCTCATCCAGGGCGTCGGACGCGGTGAAGGGGGAGGCGAGTGGATCGGGTCCGCCGTCCCACGGGCCATAACGGAATGTTCCGGAACTCACTGTTCCTCCTGGAAGCTTCCGTGCGAGGTCAGGTGCCGCCGGGTCAGGTGCCGTAGACGGTCCGTCCGGGAAGCTCTTCCTTGGCCAGCCGACGGTTGAGGTGCAGTCCCTCCATCGCCAGCTCCAGTGCGGCCGCCGCGAGCCCCGGCGACTCCGCCCCGTCCACGCCGAGCCTGGTCAGGATCGCCGCGAGCCCGGGCACCGGCCCGACCCGGCGCAGCAGCTCGGCCGCCGCTACCAGGTCGCCGGTCTCGACCGGGCCAGCCGCGTCGAAGCGGGCCTGCAGGCCGGTGAGGTCCGCGCCGGCCAGTCTCGCCCGGAACGTCTCGGCCACCGCGCGGCGCAGCAGCAGCGCGAGGACCTCGTCCTCCCGGTCCTCCTCCAGCTGGTCGAACTCGATCTTGCCGCGTACTGCCGGGACGATCGCGGCGAGGTCGACCACCCGTGCGGTGGGCGTCTCCTCGCCGGTCAGCGCCGCGCGGCGGACCGCCGAGGCCGCCACCGTCTCGGCCGCGGCCACCGACAGCCGGGCCGATACCCCCGAGTGCTGGTCGACCTGGGGGGCGTCGCGCACCAGCCGGGTGAACCGGGCCACGATCTCCACTAGGTGATCGGGTATTTCCGGCGCGCCGAGCGGGGACCCCGCCCAGGACATCACCGCCTCCTGGCGGATCAGCGCCAGTTCGTCGGTGAGGTGCAGCGGGTAGTGGGTGCGGACCTCGGCGCCGAACCGGTCCTTGAGCGGCGTGATGATCCGCCCTCGGTTGGTGTAGTCCTCGGGGTTGGCCGAAGCGACCAGCAGCAGGTCCAGCGGCAGCCGGAGCAGGTAGCCGCGGACCTGGATGTCCCGCTCCTCCAGCACGTTGAGCAGCGCGACCTGGATCCGTTCGGCGAGGTCGGGCAGCTCGTTGACGCTGAAGATCCCGCGGTTGGTGCGCGGCACCAGCCCGTAGTGGACCGTCTCGGGATCGCCGAGCGTGCGGCCCTCGGCGACCTTCACCGGGTCGACGTCGCCGATGAGGTCGCCGACGCTTGTGTCCGGGGTCGCGAGCTTCTCGCTGAACCGCTCGCCGCGGTGCCGCCAGACCACCGGCAGCGCGTCACCGAGATCGGCCGCCAGCGCGCGGCATCGGCCGCAGACCGGCGCGTAGGGGTGGTCGTTGATCTCACAGCCGGCGACGGCCGGCGACCACTCGTCGAGCAGGCTCACCAGAGTGCGGATGAGCCGGGTCTTGCCCTGCCCGCGCTCGCCGAGGAAGACGATGTCGTGGCCGGCCAGGATGGCCCGCTCGACCTGGGGAAGGACGGTCTCGCCGAAACCGACGATGCCCGGGAACCGGGGGCCGTCGCCCCGCATCAGGGCGACGAGGTTGTCGCGCAGCTCCGTCCGCACCGGGCGGTGCGCGTGCCCGCTGCGGCGCAGCTCACCCAGGGTGGTGAGCCGCGAGGCGGCGGCCGTCGGCGGGTGGGCCGGAGATGCCACGGTCGGTGGAACGGTCGGTGGCATGGAATGACTGGGCTGTGCCGGCAGATCCTCCACCCGTCGACGGTACGCCGATGCCGCCACCCGTGCAGCCGGGTCGGCAGTCGTCCGCTGCTGGCGTAGTCAGCCCGAGTAGGGCGACACCGAGACGATCTCGACCTTGGCCGAACGGCCGTTGGGCAGCGTGTAGGAGACGGTCTCGCCCGCCTTGCGCCCGGTCACCGCGCCGCCCAGCGGGGACGCCGGGGAGAAGACCTCGATGGGCGTGCTGTGGTCCTCACGCGAGCCGATGAGGAACTTCTCCGTCTCCCGTTCGCCGGGGAAGCGCACCTCGACGACGGTGCCGGGGCCGGCCTCGCCGGTCGCCGCGGGTGCCTCGCCGACCTGGGCGTCGCGCAGCAGGTCCGTGAGCTGGCGAATCCGGGCCTCCTGCTTGCCCTGCTCCTCCTTGGCCGCGTGGTAGCCGCCGTTTTCCTTGAGGTCGCCCTCCTCGCGGGCAGCTTCAATTTTGGTCGCGATCTCCGTACGCCACGGGCCGGTCAGGTAGTCGAGCTCGGAGCGGAGCCGGTCGTATGCCTCCTGGGTGAGCCAAGTCTGCTGCGTCACGCGGGTCACGCTCCTCGGTGAACATCAAAAGGACCATCATACCAAAATGAATCAAGGAAGATGTCGGGCTTGGTGGCTCCGGCGGCGTCTGGACCGCCTGGAAGCCCCGGACCGGCGGGTCAGCCCTTACGGGTGATCCGACAGCCCTTGCCTTCGACCTCGACCACGAATGCTTCACGCAGGGGTGGGAGGACGACGGGACCGGCCGTCGTCCATCGGCCCTTCGGGCCGGGCCGACGACGATGTCGGTGCGCCGGTCGACGGCAGGCCTGCCGTCGAAGCATGCCCTGCCGTCGAAGCATGCCCTGCCGTCGAAGCATGCCCTGCCGTCGAAGCATGCGCGGACGGTGCATTGTGCCACGGCGTTGGGTGACTTTTCTAGACCGAACGCGGGGCGGGCCCCGGCGGTTCCCCGGGCGAGCTCGGACCACTCGGGCCAGTGAGCTCGGAACAACGCCGGGGCATCAGGAACGCCGGGGCATCAGGAACAATGGGCCGCATGCCTGCGGTCCACGATCGGCATGGCCTGCGCTTGATGGCCATCCACGCCCACCCCGATGACGAGTCCAGCAAGGGCGCCGCCACCATGGCACGTTACGCCAGCGAGGGCGCCGACGTGCTCGTGGTCACGTGTACCGGGGGAGAGGAGGGCAGCATTCTCAATCCCGCGATGGACCAGCCGGGTGTCGCCGCCCGGATGGCGGAGATCCGCAGGCAGGAGATGGAGGCTGCCCGGCTCATCCTCGGGGTCCGCCAAGAGTGGCTCGGCTTCGTCGACTCCGGGCTTCCTGAGGGCGATCCGCCGCCGCCCGTTCCGGACGGGCGGTTCGCCACCATCGCGCTCGACGAGGCGGCCCGTCCGCTGGTCCGGTTGATCCGTCAGTTCCGGCCGCAGGTCATCACGACCTACGATGAGTCGGGCGGATATCCGCATCCCGACCACATCATGACCCATCGGGTCAGTGTGGAGGCGTTCGAGGCGGCCGGTGATCCCGACCGTTATCCCGAGGTCGGTGCCGACGCCGGCCTCGAACCCTGGCAGCCGCTCAAGCTCTACTACCACCTCACCTTCCACAAGGAGCGCATCCTGGCTCTCCACGAGGAGATGATGGCCCGCGGTCTGGAGTCCCCCTATGCCGAGCGGCTGGCCGAGTGGGTCGACCGCGCCGAGGACACCGGTCGGCTCACCACCCAGGTGGAGTGCGCGGACTGGTTCGAGACCCGCGACCGGGCGCTGATCGCCCACGCCACCCAGGTCGACCCCACCGGATGGTGGTTCCGGATACCCCTGGAGGCGCAGCGGGACGCTTGGCCGACGGAAGACTACCAGCTGGCCCGTTCTCTCATCGAGGTCGGCATGCTGCCCGAAGACGATCTGTTCAACGGTGTGTGACTTTCCGGTGATGTGACCTTTCGCACGGCATGTGACTTTTTGAACAGTATGTGATCTATTCAACGGTGCGTGGCCGCGGAGGCGGAGGGCTCGCACGGCAGGGCGTAGGGTCGGAACTGGCGCCCGTCGTGGAGTGTCCCCGTGGCGGGCGGTGACAGCAGGTGTGGCGGACACCAGAGGACACCAGGTGTGAGGACGTGGCCGTGAACGAGGTCTTCGCCGCTTCCGTGCTGGTCGAGAGGAAGATCGACGCCGGAGCCGTCGGGTTCCTCGTTGTCCTGGCACTGATCGTGGCATCCAGTGTGATCTTCTTCTTCCTCTCGAAGAGCCTGCGCCGGATGCGGTCGAACGTCGCCAGCGGCGAGTTCGCCGGCGGCGACTCTGATCCGAACGCGATACGCCGGCTGGACGGTGGAGACGGGCGCCGTGGCGGGCGCGGTTCCGCCGCCTTGCCCGGGGGAGATGCGCCGGTTATCGACGGGGAGGTCGTCGAGGAGACCCCCGGCACCCCCGGCACCCCCGGCGCCGGTAGCCCGGCGGGCCCGGCGGGTGGCGGCAAGCAGCTGGACCTGCCGACCCAGCCCGGACCCCCCGCGGGCTCCGCGGGGAGCGATCGGTAGGCGGCTGCCGCAGACCCCGGTTAGGCGGGGGAGGTGGCGATATTCACGATCCGACCGGGCACGACGATGATCTTCTTGATCGTCTGACCGTCGGTCTGCCGGGCGAACTCGGGATGCGCGGCGAGCAGATCGCGAACCGTCTGCTCCGCCGAGCCGTCCGGAACCTCGAGGGTGAACCGGACCTTCCCGTTCACCTGGACCGGGATCGTCCTGACCGACTCGGCGGCCAGCGCCGGATCCCCGATCGGGAAGACGACCGTGCTGACCGACTCCTCGTGACCGAGGCGGGACCACAGTTCCTCGGCGATGTGCGGGGCCAGCGGGGCCGCCATCAGGGTGAGCGGCTCGGCGAGCGCGCGGGGGGTGGGGGACTTCCCGTAGCTTTTGCTGACGAAGTTGGTCAGTTCGATGAGCCGGGCGACCGCGGTGTTGAACCGCAGCCCCGCGTATTCGGCGGTGACCGTGAGGATCGTCCGGTGCAGGACGCGAAGAGCCTCGTCGTCCAACGGCTCGTCGACGACGGCGGCCGCCCCGGTGGTCTCGTCGACGACGGTGCGCCACAGCCGCTGGAGGAACCGGTGCGAACCGACGATGTCGTCGGTGTGCCATGGCCGGTCGGCGTCGAGCGGGCCCATTGCCATCTCGTAGACGCGCAGCGTGTCGGCGCCGAACCGGTCGTACATCTCGTCCGGGCTGACGCTGTTCTTCAGGCTCTTGCCCATCTTGCCCGAGCGTCGGTTGACCGGGGCGCCCCGGAAGAGGAACCGGCCGTCGGGGGTCGCCGTCACCTCGGCCGCCGGGACGTACATGCCCCGGGCGTCGGTGAAGGCATCCGCCTGGATATAGCCCTGGTTGAACAGCCGCTTGAACGGCTCCTTGGTCGAGACGTGGCCCAGGTCGTAGAGCACCTTGTGCCAGAACCGGGCGTAGAGCAGGTGCAGCACGGCGTGCTCGACGCCGCCGACGTACAGATCGACGCCGCCGTCGCCGGGAACCGCGCCCGGCCCGGCCATCCAGTAGCGCTCGACGATCGGGTCGACGAAGCGCTCGGTGTTGGTCGGGTCCAGGTAGCGCAGGTAGTACCAACACGAACCGGCCCACTGCGGCATGGTGTTCGTCTCACGCCGGTACTGCTTCGGCCCGTCGCCGAGATCCAGGGTGACCGTCACCCAGTCGGCCACCCGGGCCAGGGGGGGCACCGGGTCGCTCGCGTCGTCCTCGGCCATCGCCGTGGGCCGGAAGTCGGTCATCTCCGGCAGCTCGATCGGCAGCAGCTCGTCGGGAACCGCGTGGGGGAGCCCGTCGGCGTCGAAGACGATCGGGAACGGCTCGCCCCAGTACCGCTGGCGGGAGAACAGCCAGTCCCGCAGCCGGTACGACCGCGCCGACCTGCCGGCGCCGATCTCCTCCAGCCAGTGAACCGTGGCCTTGATCGCCTCGCTCTTCGACAGGCCGACCAGCACCGGGGCGCCGGCCGGACCGGGCCGATACTCGCCCGCACCACTGAACGCCTCGGGCCACTGCGCCGATGGAGTCGCGGGTACTACCCCGTGCGTGGCGTACCAGTCCGCGTCCGGCTCCAGCACGGCGGGGATCGGCAGGTCGAACGCGCGGGCGAAGGAGAAGTCCCGGCTGTCGTGTGCCGGCACCGCCATGATCGCCCCGGTGCCGTAGCCCAGCAACACATAGTCGGCCAGGAAGACCGGGATGACCCCGCCACCGACCGGGTTGCGCACGTACGAGCCGGTGAACACGCCGGTGCGGTCGATGACCTCCTCGCCGCGCTGCCGGTCGCTGCGGTGGGCCGCGAACTCCCGGTAGGCGTCGACGGCGGCTCGCGGGGTCCACGCCGGATCGGCGCCCGCCTCCGGCCCGGCGGTGCCTGCATCCGACCCGGCGGCGCCCGCCGGTTCCGTGCCGCCGCCCCGCCGTCCCGCCGGGAAGCGCCAGCTCACCGGGGTGCCCGTCGGCCAGGTGTCGGCGATCAGCGTGTCGACCAGGGGATGTTCGGGCGCAAGCACCAGGAAGGTGGCCCCCGCCAGGGTGTCCGGGCGGGTGGTATAGACCTCGATGCGCCGGGCGGTCGATGAGCCGGACGGATCGGACGGATCGGAGGGATCGGAGGGATTGAACAGATCGAACGGACTGGACGCACCTGTCCCCTCGCCGGGGGCGACGACGGTGAACTCGACGCTGGCGCCCTCGCTCGGACCGATCCAGTTGCGCTGCATCTGCTTGATCGAGTCCGGCCAGTCGACCAGGTCGAGGTCGGAGATCAGCCGCTCGGCGTAGGCGGTGATCCGCAGGACCCACTGCTTCAGCGGCCGGCGGAACACCGGGTAGTTCCCGATGTCGCTGCGGCCGTCGGCGGTGACCTCCTCGTTCGCCAGCACGGTGCCCAGCCCCGGGCACCAGTTGACCAGCTGTTCGGAGATGTAGGCCAGGCGGTGCGCGTCGACGGCCTTCCGGCGGGACACTTCGTCGAGCTCGGCCCACGCCAGCCCGGCCGGGTTCGCCGCCCGGACCGCGTCAACCGACACGGCCGTGTTCCCCCCGGCGGGGCCGGCTACCGGCGCCCGGGTGCCCGCGGCGAACTCCTCGATCAGCTCGGCGATCGGCCGGGCCCGGTCGGCCTGCGGGTCGTACCAGCTGTTGAAGATCTGCTGGAAGATCCACTGCGTCCAGCGGTAGTAGCCCACGCCGGTCGTCGCGATCTCGCGGCGGGTGTCGTGGCCCAGCCCCAGCCGGGAGAGCTGGCGGCGCATGTTGGCGATGTTGGTATTGGTGGTGTCGCGGGGATGCTGGCCCGTGTTGATCGCGTACTGCTCGGCGGGCAGGCCGAAGGAGTCGTATCCGAACGGATGCAGCACGTGCCGGCCGGACATCCGCAGGTAGCGGGCGAACACGTCGGTACCGATGTACCCCAGCGGGTGCCCGACGTGCAGCCCCGAGCCGCTCGGATAGGGGAACATGTCCATGATGTAGAACGGCTCCCGGCCGGCGACCTTCTCGAAGCCCGCCGAGAGCGGCCCGACCGGGTTCGGCGAGTTGAACGTGCCCTCGTCGGCCCACCGGTGCTGCCAGCGCCGCTCGATGTCGGCGGCGAGCCGGGCGTCGTACCGGAAGCTCGGCTCGCCGCCCCCGGTCCCGGTGGGGGCGCCGCCCGCGGTGCCCGCGGCTGCCGGGGTGGTCCCGCCGGACGCGTCGGTCGGTGCCACCGTGGTGTCCGCGGCGCCGGTCCGGGCGCCGGGCTCGGCCGTCTCACTCATCGCTCGTGCCATCCAAACTCGTTGGTACGTCGACCCTCTCACCGCTCTCGCGGCGGGAACGGCGGCCTGGCGGACGGCGGTCGAGCGAGTGGACGGCGGGGATCGTGCGGTCCCACGAGCCTATCCGCCGGGTACGCCGGCGCGGCGGGCCGGTCGAGGAAGCGCGCCGATCACGTCGGCGCGGCGTGGAGATGAGGGCGGACTACCTGGGCGCGCCTTTGGTTGCATATCCAGAGGCCTACGGGGTTCCGCGGGCCTGGCGGACACAGATCATGAGGAGTTCGGGTGCCTAACAAGCTCGCGGAGCAGACGTCTCCGTACCTGCTGCAGCACGCGGACAACCCGGTCGACTGGTGGCCCTGGAGCCCGGCGGCCTTCGCGGAGGCGGCCCGGCGGGGGGTGCCGGTGCTGCTCTCGGTGGGCTACGCATCCTGCCACTGGTGCCATGTCATGGCGCACGAGTCGTTCGAGGACGCCGTGACCGCCGAGTACATGAACGACCACTTCGTCAACATCAAGGTGGATCGGGAGGAGCGGCCCGACGTCGACTCCGTCTACATGGATGTCACCGTCGCCCTGACCGGGCACGGCGGCTGGCCGATGACGGTGTTCCTCACCCCTACCGCCGAGCCGTTCTTCGCCGGCACCTACTTCCCGCCGCGTCCCCGGCCCGGCATGGGGTCGTTCCGCCAGGTCCTGGCGGCGGTCACCGAGGCCTGGCAGACCCGGCGGGAAGAGATCGAGGAGTCGGGGGCGGACATCGCCCGCCGGCTCGCCGAGGCGGCGATGCGCGGTCCGGCGTCCGGTCCCGCCGCCGAGATCACCCCGGCTCTGCTCGACACCGCCGTGGCGGGGCTGTCGGCCCGCTTCGATGCCCGTCACGGTGGATTCGGCGGTGCGCCGAAGTTCCCGCCGTCCATGGTCGCCGAGATGCTGCTGCGGCACTCCGCCCGCACGGGGGACGCGCGCAGCCTGGAGATGGTCGCGGTGACCTGCGAACGGATGGCGCGTGGGGGCATCTACGACCAGCTCGCCGGGGGGTTCGCCCGGTACAGCGTCGATGCGACGTGGACGGTCCCGCACTTCGAGAAGATGCTGTACGACAACGCGCAGCTGCTGCGGGTCTATCTGCACCTGTGGCGGGCCACCGGGTCGGCGCTGGCCGAACGGGTGGCCCGGGAGACGGCCGCCTTCCTGCTCGCGGATCTGCGCACCCCCCAGGGGGGGTTCGCCTCGGCGCTCGACGCGGATGCGGTTCCCGCGAGCGCCGTTCCCGCGAGCGCCGCCCCGGCGGGAGCGCACCCCGAGGAGGGGGCCAGCTACGCCTGGGCACCCGCCCAGCTCGTCGCCGTCCTCGGGCCGGAAGACGGCCGGTGGGCCGCCGACGTCTTCGGCGTCACCGAGCAGGGCAGTTTCGAACGTGGTATGTCGGTGCTGCGCCTGCCGGCGGACCCGGGCGACCCGGCGAGGTTCGCGGCGGTCCGCGCGGCCCTGGCCGCGGCACGGGCAACCCGGCCGCAGCCGGCTCGCGACGACAAGGTGGTGGCCGCCTGGAACGGCCTGGCCATCGCGGCGCTGGCCGAGGCCGGCGCGTTGTTCGACGAGCCGGGCTGGGTGCGGGCCGCCGAACAGGCCGCCGTCCTGCTCCGGGACGTGCATCTCGTCGACGGACGCCTGCGCCGGACGAGCCGGGACGGCCGGGTCGGCGTGAACGCCGGGGTACTGGAGGACTACGGCGACGTCGCCGAGGGGCTGCTCACCCTGCACCAGGTCACCGGCGATCCGGCGTGGCTCGCGCTCGCCGGGACGCTGCTGGACACCGTCCGTGACCGGTTCGCGGCTCCTGACGGGGGGTTCTTCGATACCGCGGACGACGCGGAGGTGCTGTTGCGCCGGCCGCGGGACGACTCGGACTCGGCGACCCCGTCGGGCCAGGCTGCTGTCGCCGGCGCCCTGGTCAGCTACGCGGCGTTGACCGGTTCCACCGAACACCGGTCGGCCGCCGAGACGACGGTGGCGCGCGTCGCTCCGCTGCTGGCCCGGGATGCCCGGTTCGCCGGTTGGGCCGGTGCGGTCGCCGAGGCGCTGCTGGCCGGGCCGGCCGAGGTCGCGGTCGTGGGCAGCCCGGCGCTGGAACGGCTCGCCCGCCTCGGCACGGCGCCTGGTGCGGTCGTGGTGACCAGCGGACCGCTGACCGTCGGCCGGGACACGGCCGGGGTGTACGTGTGCCGGGACTTCGTCTGTGAGCTGCCGGCCCGAACCGCCGCCGAGGTGCGCCGCCAACTCGGGGTGAAGGTGGCCACCTGACCGTCCCCGCTTCTTTCACTGGTGATGCGGTAAGCATGTTGTACTGGCGATGCAGTAAGACTGGTGATGCAGTAAGCATGTAATCGTCACGAGGGGTTCTTCGGATCCGCTCCGGGGGGCCAGATCGGGCCTCCGGGTCCGGATCGGCCGGCAGGCCGGGCCCGCGCGCGGGCCCCGACGCGGGTGCCGATCGGAGATCGAGGAGACACGTCATGTCCGGTCCGCGTGGACGGGGGTACGGCAGGCCGGGGGATCGGGCGGAGGTGGTTCCGGCGGACGACGCCGCAGCCTGGTTCGCCGAGCACATCCCGGCCGGGTGGTTCGCCGGGATGCCCACGGTGGTCGTGGACCGGGACGAGATTACGGTCATCGGGGTACTCGCGGCCGGCGGCGCCGCGCCCGGAGGAGGGCCGTCGGCGACGGGGGCCCGGATCCGGCGGTTCCGGGAGCAGACCCGCGAGGAACGGATCGCCATCGCCACGAAGGCCGAACATCGGTACAACCGCAAGGTGGCGTGGGGCGCGACCCTTGGTGACACCACCGAGCTGTTCACCGCACTGTCCGTGCCGGTGATGACCCGGCTGCGCCAGCCGGAACGCCAGGTGCTCGACACCCTCGTCGACTCGGGGGTGGCGCGCAGCCGCAGCGAGGCCCTCGCCTGGTGCGTACGTCTGGTGGGCGAGAACGCCGACAGCTGGCTGTGCCAGCTCCGGGAGGCCATGGAACAGGTGGAGAAGATCCGCTCGGTGGGCCCTCGGCTGTAGTCGCCGGAGACCCCGTACGGTGCCCGATGCCAGGGGTCCCCGCACTGCGGCGAAGCCCTCCGACGGCTCTCCCAGCAAGATCGCCGAAGGTGATCGCGTGGAGACCCCGTACGGTGCCCGATGCCAGGGGTCCCCGCACTGCGGCGAAGCCCTCCGACGGCTCTCCCAGCAAGATCGCCGAAGGTGATCGCGTGGAGACCCCGTACGGTGCCCGATGCCAGGGGTCCCCGCACTGCGGCGAAGCCGCCGTGTGGGGGAAGGCTGTTAGTAGATGGCGAAGAGCAGCGCGATGTAGTGGCAGGTCGCGGCGACGAGGGTGAAGGCATGGAACACCTCGTGGTAGCCGAAGATCGTGGGTACCGGGTCCGGTCGCCGGCAGGCGTAGACGACGGCGCCGAGGCTGTAGCAGACCCCCCCCACGAGCAGAAGGACCATCGAGGCGATCCCGGCCCGGTGGGCGAGCTCCGGGATCACGAAGACGGCCACCCAGCCGAGCGCGATGTAGAGCGGCACGGTCAGGTACCGCGGCGAGTGCAGCCACAGCATCCGAATGGCGACGCCGAGTCCTGCCCCTCCCCACACCACCGCCAGGACCACCCGAGCGGTCGTCGGCGGCATCGCAATCAGGGCGAAAGGGGTGTAAGTGCCGGCGATGAAAACAAAGATCATTGAATGGTCGAGGCGTTTCATGCGCGCCCGGGCGCGTGATGTCGACCACATCGTCCGGTGGTAGAGGGCGCTCGTTCCGAAGAGGGCCGCAATACTCAGGGCGTAAACTGCGATACCGAGCCGGGCACGCAGCGTGGTAGCCAGCGCCACCGCAATGATGCCTAGTGTCAGGCTGATCGGGAACGCGCCGGCATGTAGCCATCCCCGCATGCGCGGTCGCACCAGGTCACGCGGGTGCGAGGCGATGTCCGTCTGCGGAGGCCCGGCCGGCTGCTGTACGAGGGAAGCCACGCCGAGAACGATAACCCGAGGGTCGGTGCCGTCACGAAGCGGAGCCGGATGGCAGCAGTCGGTCCGTACCGGTGCGTGATGGATCCGACGCTTCTGCGCACTCGCTATCGCGCGACTGCGGACGGAACGCGCGGTACAGTCTAATGATCCTGAACGTGGCCTCGAACTCCCCCTATATTGTGGGTTTTGTCTGAACGTCCACGAGTACGTTCGAGTTCTCAAGTGGGCACCTGCATACGGTGAAGAGAGCGCGGCAGGTTCGACTCGACCGGAGGTGTGAGCTGTGACAACCGCGGCACAGGTTTCGGGGCTGGACGTGGCCCCCACGAGGCACGCCAGGCTAGTTGCCTGGGTGCGCGAGATTGCCGAACTCACTCAGCCGGACCGGGTTGAGTGGTGCGATGGATCAGACGCGGAGTTCGATCGGCTGACCTCCCTTCTGATCGAGCAGGGGACCCTGGTCCGGCTGAATGACGAGAAACGTCCGAACAGCTTTTACGCCGCCTCGGACCCGGGCGACGTGGCCCGCGTGGAGGACCGTACCTATATCTGCTCTGAGCAGGCGGAGGACGCCGGCCCGACCAACAACTGGCTCGACCCTGCTGAGATGCGGGCCACGCTCCGAGGCCTGTTCGCAGGGTGCATGCGGGGTCGGACGATGTACGTCGTCCCGTTCTGCATGGGCCCGCTCGGCTCGCGCATCTCGGCCCTCGGTGTCGAAATCACCGACTCGCCCTACGTCGTCATCTCCATGCGGACGATGACCCGGATGGGAACGCCCGCCCTCGAGCAGCTCGGAACGGACGGTTTCTTTGTCCCGGCCGTCCATTCCCTGGGCGCTCCGCTGGAAGCCGGCCAGGCCGATGTCCCGTGGCCGTGCAATACGACGAAGTACATCACCCATTTCCCGGAAACCCGGGAGATCTGGTCCTACGGCTCAGGTTACGGCGGAAACGCACTACTTGGCAAGAAGTGCTATGCGTTGCGTATTGCGTCGGTCATGGCCCGCGACGAGGGCTGGCTCGCCGAGCACATGCTCATCCTCAAACTGACGTCTCCCGCTGGCAAGGTCCACTACATTGCCGCCGCATTTCCGTCGGCTTGTGGAAAGACCAATCTGGCGATGCTCATCCCAACCCTGCCGGGCTGGCAGGCGGAGACCGTCGGTGACGACATCGCCTGGATGCGCTTCGGTGAGGACGGCCGGCTGTACGCGGTCAACCCGGAGGCCGGGTTCTTCGGGGTCGCCCCGGGGACCGGCGAGCAGACCAACCCCAACGCGGTCAGGACCCTCTGGGGCAACGTCGTCTACACCAACGTGGCCAGGACCGATGACGGTGACGTCTGGTGGGAGGGGCTGACCAAGCAGCCTCCGGCGCACCTCATCGACTGGAAGGGCCGCGACTGGACCCCCGAGTCCAGCGAGCCCGCCGCACACCCCAACGCCCGCTTCACCGTCCCGGCGGGCCAGTGCCCGACGATCGCCCCGGAGTGGGAGGATCCGCGCGGCGTGCCGATCTCGGCGATCCTGTTCGGCGGGCGCCGGGCGACCGCGGTGCCGCTGGTCACCGAGGCTCCCGACTGGCGGCGCGGGGTGTTCTTCGGCTCGATCGTCGCCTCCGAGACGACGGCGGCCCAGGCCGGAGCGATCGGCAAGCTGCGCCGGGACCCCTTCGCGATGCTGCCGTTCTGCGGCTACAACATGGCCGACTACTTCGCCCACTGGCTCGAGGTCGGGCAGAAGGCCGACCAGACGAAGCTCCCGCGGATCTACTACGTGAACTGGTTCCGCAAGAGCCCGGAGGGCAGGTTCCTGTGGCCGGGATTCGGCGACAACAGCCGTGTCCTCGCCTGGATCATCGGTCGCCTGGAGGGCACGGCAGCCGGGGTGGAGACGCCGCTCGGCGTCCTGCCGACGAAGGACGCCCTACCCGCCGACGGCCTCGACATCGCCGAGGAGGACCTCGAGACCCTGCTCACGGTGGACGTCGAGGTGTGGAAGCAGGAGGCCCAGCTGATCCCCGAGCACTACCAGACGTTCGGGGAACGGCTTCCGGCCGCCCTGTGGACCGAGCACGAGGCGCTCGTCGAGCGGCTGAACAGCGGAGGCTGAGCGGCTGACGCACCCAACCGCGGGCTCCGTTCGGGGACCGCACCGCTGGCACGGCACCTCGTGGCAGCACCTCGCAAGGCATCCGTGGCAACGCAAGCCATCCGTGGCACCACTTCGTGCGACGCTCCCGAGCGGGTCGGCCTTCGGCCGACCCGCTCGGCGGGCTCCCGGCCCGTCCCGTGGCGACCGGTCGGCGGCGGACTCATTCGTAACTCTGCGTCGCGTCCGTTGTTCCGCCGTCGGCGGGCCGCGTTCCTACCGAGTGTCGTGCTACGGCTCACCTGAGCGGAGCACCACCCGATAATGACCACTCCGCGGATCCCTGCATGTTCGCCGGGGATCAATCCCTTCTCCGGATGAATTTCCGGGAATTCCCCAGTCGGTTGGCTGAATTTCCTCCGACCCGCCCGACGGTGCCAGTCGGCGCCCTCTTTCGGGCCCGGTCCGGTCCGATCCGATCTCGATGACATGTCGAGACAACGAGTGTCCGATCATCGGCCCGCGGTGTTCCATAGCGTTCCGTCACGTTTTCCCCGTGGGCGCGCTTCAGGCCGTCACCTTTCGGTCGCCGCGTTTCGGGTGCCCCCTCCCATGTCGCCACGTTTCGGCCTGTCACGTTTCGGCCTGTCACGTTCTGGCCTGTCGCGTTTCGGCCCGCCGTGTCTCTGGCCGGCACGCCCGCGGTCACCCGGCTCTCGTCGGTCGCCGGGCTCGTGGATCCGGTGGCGGCCTGCGGCCGGTCGGTGCCCGTTGCCCCGGTTGGTGCCCGTTGCCGGAGTCAGTGCAGGTCCGGGGGCTTCTGAACCGGGCAGTGAGCGGTGACCTGGCTTTCTCGGGCGGACGCTCGTGGTCCGGTCTCCGACGGCGCCGCGCGCGGCGGTTGATGCTCCGCGTCATGATCCGGACGCAATGTGACCGATCAGGGTGCGACGGGAGCTCCGGGGTGCGAGACGTTTCCAGTTCTTAACGTAACGTGTTGTCGGAAGTGGGTCGCCATCATCGAGGGCTGCGGTTACCGTGGGAGCGCTAGCGTCTCAAGCCGTGGTCCGGCATGGTGCCGGACCTCTCGGGAGGCCCCTCGGTGCCGCAAGCGCGACTACACCAGGAGGCCGGTGCCCGGCTCCTGCAGGGGTCGGTCCCGGACTACCTCCGAGTAAGCGGGTGGGCGTGTGCCACGAACGCATGTCGTCGACACAAGCGTGCTGCTTTCTGATCCTGGCGCGCTGCTGCGGTTCGCGGAGCACAATGTCGTGCTCCCCCTCGTTGTCATAGGGGAGCTGGAAGGTAAGAGGAACCACCCGGAACTGGGCTGGTTCGCCCGGGAGGCACTACGCATCCTGGACGATCTGCGCATCCGGCATGGTCGCCTCGATCAACCGCTCCCGCTGGACAACGGCGGGACGCTACGGGTGGAACTCAATCACACCGATGCGGCGGTGCTTCCACTGGGGTTCCGGGTCGACACGAACGACTCGCGGATCCTGTGCGTCGCGATGAACCTCGCCCGCGAGGGCGCCGACGTCGTACTGGTCACGAAGGATCTCCCGCTGCGGGTCAAGGCGTCGGTGCTGGGGTTGCCCGCCGAGGAGTACCAGGCGCTGTCCCCGGTGGACACCGGCTTCTCGGGGATGGCCGAGCTCACCGTCACCCAGGAGGACCTCGACCGGCTTTACTCCCGCGAGTACACCGAGATCCTGGAGGCCGCCGACCTGCCCTGCCACACCGGCCTGGTCCTCACCACCACCGGGGGGAGCGCCTCCGCGCTCGGCCGGGTGACCGCCGACAAGCAGGTCCGGCTCGTCCGCGGCGACCGCGACGCGTTCGGCCTGCACGGTCGCTCCGCCGAGCAGCGGGTGGCCCTCGACCTCCTGCTCGATCCGGATGTCGGGATCGTCTCCCTCGGCGGTCGAGCCGGCACCGGTAAGTCGGCGCTCGCCCTGTGCGCCGGGCTCGAAGCTGTGATGGAGCGCCGGGCGCACCGCCGGGTGGTGGTTTTCCGCCCGCTGTACGCCGTCGGTGGCCAGGAGCTCGGGTACCTCCCGGGCAGTGAGAACGAGAAGATGGCGCCCTGGGCCCAGGCGGTGTTCGACACCCTCGGTGCGCTCGTCTCCCCCGAGGTCATCGAGGAGATCGTGGATCGCGGGATGCTGGAGGTGCTGCCGCTCACGCACATCCGTGGCCGGTCCCTGCACGACGCGTTCGTGATCGTCGACGAGGCTCAGTCCCTGGAGCGCGGGGTGCTGCTGACCGTGCTGTCCAGGCTCGGGCAGGGGTCACGGGTGGTGCTCACGCACGACGTGGCCCAGCGCGACAACCTGCGGGTCGGCCGGCACGACGGGGTCGCCTCGGTGATCGAGACCCTGAAGGGCCACCCGTTGTTCGCGCACGTCACGCTCACTCGTTCCGAGCGATCGCCGATTGCGGCCCTGGTCACGACGATGCTGGAGGATCTCGTTCTCTGACAGGGTGCTCCCTGATCACCCGGCGAACTTTCGATGAACCTCTGATGAACTTTCGATGAATATCCGGAGAGCATCTGGAGGGCGTCCGAGGGTCCCGGGCTGCGGGAACGTGTGGCCGCGGTGCGCGGTTGTGCGAGGAGACAACCACCGGAGGTGGCTTCCCATGTTCTTCGGTCGTCACAAGACGACACTGCCCACGCCCGAGCAGGCCCTTCCTGGCCGGGATCGGCCGGTGTTCGCGGGCGACGTCCCGCACACCGTGCTGGGGACCCCGCTCGCCGGCCCGTTCCCGGCGGGTCTGGAGACCGCCGTGTTCGGCCTCGGCTGCTTCTGGGGGGCCGAGCGCGCGTTCTGGAAGGTTCCCGGGGTGTACACCACCGCCGTCGGCTACGCCGGAGGGCACACCCCGCACCCCACTTACGAGGAGGTGTGTTCCGGGCTGACCGGGCACACCGAGGTCGTCCTTGTGGTGTATGACCCCGCGAAGGTCGGCTACGAGGAGCTGCTGCGCGTGTTCTGGGAAGGGCACGACCCGACCCAGGGCATGCGGCAGGGCAATGACGTGGGCACCCAGTACCGTTCGGCGATCTACACCACCACCGCCGGGCAGGCCGCCGCGGCGGCTGCCAGCCGCGAGGCGTTCCAGCAGGTGCTGACCGCGGCGGGCCTCGGGGCGATCACCACCGAGATCGCCCCGGCTGGTCCGTTCTACTACGCGGAGGAATACCACCAGCAGTACCTTTCCGACGCCAAGAACCCCGGCGGCTACTGCGGCCTGGGTGGCACCGGGCTGTCGTGCCCGGTGGGGGTCGCCTCGGCCGGTTCTCCCCGCGCCGGGACGTCCGTGGAAGCCTCCAGCGCCGGCTGAGCGCGGCCAGCGGAGACGGGAGCGGGGGGAAC
>NZ_CDWWEW010000047.1:1971-20375 GCF_977966315.1 Frankia sp. CeRuru1 | reverse complement strand
TCTCCCAGCTTTGTAAGGGCTGTTCCGGGTTCGCGGTGCGGATCGGCACCTATCCGACAGTCTACGGCCACTCGGAGAAGTTGATCTTGTACTGCCCGTGGTGTGCCGGCGCCGGCCGTACTACCTGGGCGCCCCCGGTCTGACCTTGAGACATCTAGACATACCCGAGGAGATGCCATGCCGCCCACAACCATGCCCGCGCTCGACTTTGTCGCGTTGGAGATCACCGGTCGGTGTCAGCTCGCCTGCGTCCACTGCTACGCGGAGTCGGGCCCGACCGGCGGCCACGGGTCGATAGCCGTGGCCGACTGGCACGCGGTCATCGGCGGGGATGGCACGGTCACCCCGTGTGTGTTCGCCCGCCGCGCGCCGGCGGGGAACATCCGCGTCGACCCGCTCGCGGTCATCCTGTCCGGGGCCGCGTTCGCCGGGCAGGTCGCCCGCCTCGACGCCATCCGCCCTCGCGCGCTCCATGGCGACGGCTGCCAGCCGGACGACAGCAAGCCGTGCGGACCGGTCCACCCCGAGCCGGACCCGAACTGATGGCCGAGTCCTGGCGGGCCCACGCCCGCACCCTAGCCGACGAGATCACCCATCCCGGCTCCCGCTGGTACGAGGCTGTTGCCAGCACGCCGCGGCACGAGCTGGTACCGGCCTGGTGGGCGCGGACCAGCGACGGGTGGGCGTTGCGCCGCGGCCCGATCGCCGATGCCTACGCCGCCCACCGGTCGCTCGTCACCCGCGTCGGTGTCCTCCACGCCGATCAAGCGGCCAACGGCGACTCTCCCGTCGGCCTGCCGACGTCCTCGGCCACCATGCCCTCGCTGGCCCTCACCATGTACCGGCACGGCCGGCTCGGCGAGGGCCTGGACATTCTCGACGTGGGTACCGGCTCCGGCTACGGCACGGCGCTGCTCGCCCGCAGGTACGGCAGCGAACGGGTCACCACGGTGGACGTCGACCCGTATCTGGTGGCCGTCGCCGTGAAACGCCTCGCAACCCTCGACCTGCACCCGGACGTGTTGCCGATGGACGCGACCATCGGCCTGCCCGGTCAGTTCGACCGGATCGTCTCGATGGTCTCCGTCCCCAGCATCCCGACGGCCTGGCTGCATGCGCTACGCCCCGGCGGTCGATTGGTTACCACGATCACAGGCACGTACATGGTCGTGACCGCGACGAGAACCTCGCGTGGCCTGCTGGGCATGGTCGAGTTCGAGCCGGCCGCGTTCATGCGCACCCGCACCGGCGACGACTACCCGCCGTCCGTCCTCGACGATGACCAGCTCGACGAACGTGACGCCGACGAGGTGACGACCGGCCGCTATCCCGTCCTCGACGTCGCCGAGGCGTGGGAGCTGTCGACCCTGTTCGCCCTGGCCGTGCCGGGGGCGCGCCACCGTTACCGCCGCGAGCCTGACGGCCAGCACACGGCGATCATCGCCCACCCCGACGGGTCATGGGCCCGAGCCACCGCCGTCGGTGTAGAACCACCGACCGTCCACCAGGGCGGGCCGCGCCGGCTGTGGGACATCCTCGACGATGTCCGGGACGACTGGCTCCGCCTCGGCTTCTCCCCGTTCCGCGGCGCCCGCGCGAGGGTGTTCGACGACGGCAGCATCCGACTCGATCACGGAGACTGGCGGGCAACCATCCAGGCCACCCCTGCGCTCTAGCAGGGGTCGTCGTCGGCGCAGCCGTCCTCCTTCTTTTGACGTCATTCCCGGCCTGTTCCCCGGCCACCGTGTTTCCCGTGCTCCGGAAAGGGGGATCGGTTAGCGTCGCCAAGGTGTCCGACACCGTGAAGACCACCGTCTCACCGGACATACCGGCATCCCCAGGCGTACCGGCGCCGACCGCCTCCGGGCTCGCGCCGGGGTGCGCGGTGCCACTGGGCGTGGCCTGGGACGGGTCCGGGGTGAACATCGCCGTCGTCGCCCCCGGGGCCGAGGCGGTCGACTTCTGCCTGTTCGATGCCGACGGCCGCGAGACACGCCATCGACTTCCGGAGCGTGACGGCGGGGTGTGGCACGGCTATCTGGCCGGCGTCCGCCCCGGTCAGCATTACGGCCTGCGGGCACACGGTCCCTACGACCCGGAGCGGGGCCAGCGGTACAACCCGGCGAAGCTGCTGGTCGACCCCTACGCCCGATTGGTAGCCGGGACGCTGCGCACGGATCCGGCGATCTACGGGTTCGGTGGCGGCGACCCCTACGGCTTCGAACCGGACCCGCGGGACTCCGCACCGTTCGTGCCCCGCTGCGTCGTGACCGGACCCGGGCGGGCGCAGCGGGGCCCCGCCGGGACCAGGGACCCCGGATTCGGGGACCCCGGATCCGGGAGTGGCGGTTCGACGGGTCACGGCGTACATCCGGCGGACAACCGGCCCACCATCCCCTGGTCGGACACGATCATCTACGAGGCGCACGTACGCGGGCTCACGAAACGTCACCCGGGCCTGCCGCCACGGTTACGCGGGACGTACGCCGGGCTCGGCCACCCGAGCGTCCTGGCGCACCTGCGCCGGCTCGGCGTCACCGCGATCGAACTGCTGCCGGTGCACGCCTCGGTCTCCGAACCGGCCCTGCTCGAGCGCGGAAAAATCAACTACTGGGCCTACAACACCCTGGCCTTCTTCGCCCCTCATGCCGGGTACGCGGCCACTGACGATCCGATCGGCGAATTCCAGGCGATGGTCGCCGCCCTGCACGCCGCCGGCATCGAGGTGATCCTCGACGTCGTCTACAACCACAGCGCCGAGGGCAGCGAGCGGGGCCCGACGCTGTCCCTGCGCGGCCTGGACAACACGACCTATTACCGGGTAGAGCCGATGGATCCCCGGCGCTACCGTGACGTGACCGGCTGCGGCAACACCCTCAACACGTCCTCACCGCACGTCGTGCGGCTGATCTGCGACTCGCTGCGGTACTGGGTGACGGAGATGGGCGTCGACGGGTTCCGGTTCGATCTCGCCACCGCGCTCGCCCGCAATCCCGACGCCTTCGACCCCGCGGCAAGCCTGCTGACCGCCATCCACGCCGACCCGATCCTCGCCACGGTGAAGCTGATCGCCGAGCCGTGGGACGTCGGCTGGGGCGGATACCAGGTGGGGGGATTCCCGGCCCCCTGGGCGGAGTGGAACGGGCGGTTCCGCGACACCGTGCGCGACGTGTGGAACAGGCACACCAGCGGCGTCGCCGATCTGGGCTATCGGGTGTCCGGCTCGTCGGACCTGTTCGAGCACGGCGGCCGACGCCCCTGGGCATCGATCAACTTCGTCACCGCCCACGACGGCTTTCCCCTGGCCGACCTGGTCTCCTACAACGAGAAGCACAACGAGGCCAACGGCGAGGGCAACCGGGACGGCGAGGCGGACAACCGCTCGGCGAACTATGGGGTGGAGGGTGCGACCGACGACCCGGCGATCCTGACCATCCGCCGCCGGGTGCGCCGGGGACTGATCACGACGCTGCTGCTGTCCACAGGCGTCCCGATGCTGCTCGCCGGCGACGAGTTCGGTCGCTCGCAGGGCGGCAACAACAACGCCTACTGCCAGGACAACGCGGTGTCCTGGCTCGACTGGCCGGCCGACCTCACCGGATCGGTGGACGTCGCCGGACCGGTGGACGTCGCGGAGCCGGACCACGCCTACCCCGACCCGGCCGGCCCCGACCCGGCGCTGTGCCGGCTGGTGGGCGGGTTGGCGGCACTGCGCTCCGCCGAGCCCGTGCTGCGCCGGGGGCGGTTCTTCCACGGCGGCCAGTCGGCACCCGGGCGACTCGCGGACATCACCTGGTTCCGTGCGGACGGGGCGGTGATGTCGGTGGCGGACTGGAACGCCCCGCGGGTCGCGACGCTCGTGGCCCATGTCGCCGGCAGCCCCGTCGCTGAGGATCCTGCCGGCGGGCGGGGGACGCACGATCGACCGGCCCACGGCACTGGCCTGGTGTACGTGTTCCATCCGGATCGCGGCGACACCGTCGTCACCCTGCCCGGTGCCCCCTGGGCGGCCCGCCACGACCTGCTGCTCAATACCGCCGACGACGATCTCGCCGGATTCCCGGCGACCGTCGCGGTACCGGGAACCAGCTATGCCGGCGGCGAGTCCCTGACCGTGCTGGGCCACAGCGTGCTCGTCCTACGAGCCCATCCCCCCGGCACGGCGGCTTCGCCGCGGTGCGGGGACCCCTAGGGGTTGGTAACCAGGCCCAGTTCGGTGATGCTTGCGGTGAGTGCGTGCCGGGGCAGCACCCGCACCGTGTAACCGAAGGGTCCGGTGCGCCCGAGCGGGATGGTGCCCTCGTAGCGGTGACCGCCCTCCCCTTCGCCAACCGGCTGCAGGAACAGCGTCGAAGGATCCAGGATCCGGTCGGTCTGGTCGATCCGGCCGTAGGAGGCGAGGACGTCGACGTCCTCGAGGGCCAGCTCACCGAGGTCGATCGTGGCCCGCACCACCAGCGACTGGCCCACCTGAGGGGTGTCACCGAGACCAGCGGAGTCGACGTTGAGCACGCGGACCCCGGGCCACGCGGCCTGCACCCGGCTCTTCCAGGCGGCCAGGTCCCGGGCCCCGGCGAAGCCGCCGGCGGCGGCGGCCCGGGCCGAGACACCGGCCGGCACGTAGTAGCGCTCGACATACTCCTGGACCATGCGGCTGGCCAGGACCTGGGGACCGAGAGCCGACAGGGTGTGCTTGACCATCGCGGCCCAGCGCCGCGGGATGCCGTCGCCGGGCTCCGAGTCGTAGAAGCGGGGGGCGACGGTGTTCTCCAACAGGTCGTACAAGGCGGCGGACTCGATGTCATCGCGCCGGTCGGGGTCCTCGACCCCGTCCGCGGTCGGGATCGCCCAGCCGTTCTGGCCGTCGAACATCTCGTCCCACCAGCCGTCCCGGATGGACAGGTTCAGGCAGCCGTTCAGCGCGGCCTTCATCCCCGACGTGCCGCACGCCTCCAGCGGACGCAGCGGGTTGTTCAGCCAGACGTCCGATCCGGAGTACAGGAAGCGCGCCATCCCGATGTCGTAGTCGGGGAGGAAGACGATGCGCGACCGCACGGCCGGGTCGTCGGAGAACTGGACGATCTGCTGGACGAGCTGCTTGCCACCATCGTCGGCAGGGTGCGCCTTGCCGGCGATGACCATCTGGATCGGCCGCTGCGGGTGCAGCAGCAGCCGGCGCAGCCGGTCACGGTCCCGCAGCATGAGGGTCAGCCTCTTATAGGACGGCACGCGCCGGGCGAAACCGATCGTGAGGATGTCCGGATCGAAAACCGACTCCACCCACTCCAGCTCACCGGGTGCCGCGCCGCGCTCGAGCCAGGAGGCCCGCAGCCGGCGGCGGACCTCGGTGACGAGGCGTTCCCGCAACTGCCGCCGGGCGGCCCACACGACCTCGTCGGGCAACGCGGAGATCTTCTCGAATCCGGCCGCGTCGTCGGAAAGCAGGCCCGGGCCGGGCTCGCGGTCAGCAAGCTCGATGATGGGCCGGGACACCCAGGTCGGGGCGTGCACCCCGTTGGTCACCGAGCCGATCGGGACCTCGGCGGTGTCGAAACCGGGCCACAGCCCCGCGAACATCTCCCGGCTGACGATGCCGTGGAGCTTGCTGACGCCGTTCGAACGCTGCGCGAGCCGCAGACCCATGTGGGCCATGTTGAAGACGTTGGGGTCGGCCTCCACCCCGAGCTGCAGGATCCGCTCGACCGGCACACCGGGCCAGCCGTTGTCCCCGCCGAAATGGCGGGCGACCAGGCTGCGAGGGAACCGGTCGATGCCGGCGGGGACGGGGGTGTGGGTGGTGAACAGCGTGCCGGCGCGGGCGGCTTGGAGCGCCTCGTCGAAGCTGAGCCCGTTCTCGACGAGCTCCCGGATCCGCTCCAGGCCGAGGAAGCCCGCGTGCCCCTCGTTGGTGTGGTACACCTCGGGCTCCGGAGTCCCGGTCACCGCGGCGTAGGCGCGCAGCGCACGGACACCCCCGATGCCCAGCAGCATCTCCTGGAGCAGCCGGTGGTCGGTCCCGCCGCCGTAGAGCCGGTCGGTCACCCCCCGCTCGGCCGGCTGGTTGTCCTCGACGTCCGAGTCGAGCAGCAGCAGCGGGACCCGTCCGACCTGCGCCTTCCAGATCTGCGCGTGCAGCGTGCGACCCTCGGGCAGACCGACGGCCACCTTCACCGGCATCCCCGCCGGATCGGTCAGCTGGGCCAGGGGGAGCCCGTGCGGGTCGATGCCCGGGTACCGCTCCTGCTGCCAGCCGTCCCGGGACAGCGACTGCACGAAGTACCCGGCCCGGTAGAGCAGGCCGACGCCGATGATCGGCACGCCGAGGTCGCTCGCGGTCTTGAGATGGTCGCCGGCGAGGATGCCGAGGCCGCCGGAGTACTGCGGCAGCACCTCGGTGATACCGAACTCCGGGGAGAAGTAGGCGATCGCCGATGGGGCGCCTTCGGCCTTCCGCTGCTGATACCACAGATCGGCTGTCAGGTACTCCTGGAGGTCGTCCGCGACGTCGGTGAGCCGGCGCACGAACCGGCGGTCGGCGGCCAGCGCGAGCAGCCGGTTATGATCCACCTCGCCGAGCAGGCGGACCGGGTCTCCCTTCGTCGCCCGCCAGAGCTCCGGATCAACAGACTCGAACAGGTCCAGCGTCTCGGGATGCCAGGACCAGCGAAGATTCAGGACTAGTTCCCCTAGTGGAGCAAGCTGCCCGGGGAGCTGCGCACGGACGGTGAACCGTCGGAGGGCTCTCACGAAGACGTGAGCCTAGACAGTGCCGGCGACGTCGACACACCCGGGTGCGGCCAGCTGGTCCCGGCCGGGAAACAACTGTCATGTCGACCCGATGGCAGCCAGAATTGTCCGGAACCGGGGACCGGAACCGCTCTTACTCGTTGTCTCGGGCGGTGCCCACCTTGGCCGCGAGCGCGGCCATCACCGCGGGGTCGCGCAAGGTCGTGACGTCGCCGAGTTCCCGGCCTTCGGCAATGTCACGCAGCAACCGGCGCATGATCTTACCGGACCGGGTCTTCGGCAGGTCGTCGGCCCAGATGATCCGCCGCGGCCGGGCGAGCTTGCCGATCCGCCTGGCCACGTGCTCGCGCAGCTCGGCCTCGGTGGCCTCGTCGCCCGAGCGGTCACCGGTGAGCGTCACGAACGCGACGATCGCCTGGCCGGTCTGCTCGTCGTACTCTGCGACCACCGCCGCCTCGGCGACGGCCTCATGGGCGACGATCGCCGACTCCACCTCCGCGGTGGACAGCCGGTGCCCGGACACGTTGATAACGTCGTCGATCCGCCCGATGATCCAGAAGTAGCCGTCGGCGTCGAGGCGCGCGGCGTCGCCGACGACGTAGGTCGACGGGCCGAAGCGGGAGAAGTACGTCTTGACGAACCGCTCGTCGTCCTTGTAAAGGGTGCGCAGCATGGATGGCCATGGCTTGGTGATCACCAGGATTCCGGTGCCCTCGGTGACCGGCTCGCCGTCCTCCGAGAGCAGCGCCGGGCTGATACCGGGCAGCGGCAGGGTCGCCGAACCCGGCTTGGTCGACGTCACGCCGGCCAGCGGCGAGATGAGCGCGGAGCCGGTCTCGGTCTGCCACCACGTATCGACGATCGGGCAGCGACCACCGCCGATGACCACGTGGTACCACAACCATGCCTTCGGGTTGATCGGTTCCCCGACCGTGCCGAGTACCCGCAGCGAGGACAGGTCGTGCCGACCGGGATACCGCGCGCCCCACTTGATGCACGTACGGATCGCCGTCGGCGCCGTGTAGAACACGGTGACCTTGTACTCCTCGATGAGCCGCCACCAGATGTCGTAGTCGGGGTAGTCCGGCGCCCCCTCGTACATCACGCTGGTCACGCCGTTCGACAGTGGGCCGTAGATGATGTAGGAGTGCCCGGTGATCCAGCCGACGTCCGCGGAACACCAGTAGACGTCGGTGCCCGGGTCGATGTCGAAGACCGCCCGGTGAGTGTAGGTGGCACCGAGCAGGTAACCCGCGGTCGTGTGCAGGATCCCCTTCGGCTTCGCGGTCGATCCGGAGCTGTAGAGGATGAACAGGGGATGCTCCGCGGACAGCGGTTCCGGCGGGCAGTCGGGCGCCGCCGCAGCCAGCAGTTCGTGGTACCAGACGTCCCGGCCCGCGGTCATCGGCGCCCCGGTACCGCCCGGCCCGGGCACGACCACAATGTGCTCCAGCGCCGGGAGGTCACCGAGCTCCGCGTCGACGGCGGCCTTCACCGGCGCCGTCCGCCCTTTGCGCCGCGCGCCGTCCACGGTGATCAGCACCTTGGCGTCGGAGACCTCCATCCGCTCCCGGACCGCGGACGGCGCGAAACCACCGAAGACCACGTTGTGGACCGCGCCGATCCGGGCGCAGGCCAGCATCGCGACGGCCACCTCGGGAATCATCGGCAGGAAGATCCCGACCACGTCGCCGGCGCGCACGCCGAGCGAACGCAGCCCGTTCGCCAGCCGCTGGGTGTCGGCGAGCAGGTCCGCATAGGTGACGGTGCGCCGTTCTCCCTCCTCCCCGTGCCAGTGGAAGGCCACCCGCTCGCCGCGCCCGGCCGCCACGTGCCGGTCCAGGCAGTTCTCCGACAGGTTCAGCGTCCCGTCCGCGAACCAGGTGTAGAAGGGCGGGTTCGAGTCGTCGAGTACCTGCGTGAACGGCGTGTGCCAGGTCAGCAGCTCCTCGGCCTTGCGAGCCCAGAACGCGTTCGGGTCCGCCTCGGCGGCGGCCCGGTCGGCGTCCATCGGCCGGCGCCGGGTGAAGGCCGCCGACGGGTCGAAACGCTCCACTGACAGCAGGCTCTCCAGGGTCGCCTCGAGATCGGCGACCTTCTCGAGACCGGTCGGGACGCTGACACCTGTGTCGGCCACGGCTCCTCCTGGGTCGGCTCGGGACGAACAGCACGGTCATACTCTGCCCCTCGGTCTACCACGAAGGCCCGTCAACTCTCAGGAGTTGCGCGGCAGGTTCCGGCGGTCGGCAGGTTCCGGGAGTGAGAGGGGACCGACCGGTGGCCGACAGGTGGTAATGTCCGCTACTTTCAGTTATAGGCTAGTGCGCCGGCTGGAACCAAGTGATCCCCGAACCCGATCGGGAGATGATTGATGAAGATCATCTCGTGTCGGCCTATCGTGACGACCGACACCTACAGCGACACCGAAACCATCCTCAAAGCCGGCGCCGTCGACGATCTCGGCGGGCCGGGGCGGGGTGGGGAACGCCGGGGTGCCGGACGCCTCGCCGGTCGTCGAGGGGCCTGAAGCGGGAGGAATGCGGATGAGTGTGGTGCGGCTCGAGGTTGACGGCGGGATCGGCACCATCCGGTTAGACCGGCCGCCGATGAACGCGCTGGATTCCACGGTCGCCGCGGAGCTGCGGACCGCCGCGGTCGAGGCGACCCGGCGGTCGGAGGTCCGCGCGGTGGTGCTCTATGGCGGGGAGAAGGTGTTTGCCGCCGGGGCCGACATCCGGCAGATGGCGCCGATGGGTTACGCCGAGGCATCCGCCTGGGTGGGCGATCTGAACTCCACCTTCGAGGTCGTGGCCCGGATCCCGAAGCCCGTGGTCGCCGCGGTGACGGGCTATGCCCTGGGCGGCGGGTTGGAGCTTGCCCTGTGCGCGGACGTGCGGGTCCTGGCCGAGGACGCCCGGGTCGGCCAGCCCGAGATCCTGCTCGGAGTGATCCCCGGTGCGGGGGGCACCCAGCGGCTGCCGCGCCTGATCGGCCCGTCCCGCGCCAAGGACCTCATCTTCAGCGGCAGGCAGGTCCGGGCGGCCGAGGCCGCGGAGATCGGCCTGGCCGACGCCGTCGTTCCCGCGGGTGAGGTGTACGTGCAGGCGAAGCGGATCGCGGGCCGGTACACGAACGGCCCGGCGATGGCGCTCGCGGCGGCGAAGCACGCGGTCGACGACGGCGCGGAGATCGCGCTGGCCGAGGCGCTGCGCCTGGAGGCGGCGCTGTTCGCCGGGCTGTTCGCCACCGAGGACCGGCGGATCGGAATGGAGTCCTTCCTCGAGAGCGGGCCCGGCAAGGCCGACTTCATCGGCCGCTGACCGGAACCCCGTGCGGTGTCTGTGGTAGGGGTCCCCGGATGGCGCCGAAGGCTTGCGATGGTTGTCCCAGGAGGATCGCCGGAGGCGATTCGACGGAGACCCCGTGCGGTGCCTGTGGTAGGGGTCCCCGGATTGCGCCGAAGGCGCCATCCGGGGGCTACCGCATGGCTAGGTCGGCGATGACCGGCCGGTGGTCGCTGCCGAAATCGCCGCCGACCTCGAAACCCGTCACCGCGAACGCGGGTGAGGCCAGCACGTGGTCAATGCGCAGCACGGGCGGCAGGATCAGGCTCTTGGAGTTCCAGGTCGGTTGCCACCCGCCGCCGACGACGTCGTGTGCGTCGCGTACCCCCGAGCTCACCAGCCGGCGGAACGGCCGGTGGTCCCGGGTGGCATTGAAGTCGCCGGCCATGACGACCGGCAGCGTGGCGTGCTCGAGTTGCGCGCGCAGCGTGTCGAGCTGGGTCCGCCACCGGTCGGTGTAGGCGCTGGTCGTCGGTGAGATCGTGTGCACCGCGTACACGACGAAGCGTCGACGCTCATCCACCTCCACGGTGGCCCGCAACGACATCGATCCGCCGACGACCGGGGCCGCGGCGTCGTGCAGCGGGAAGCGGGAGAACACGGCGGCGCCGAACGCACCCGGCTCCGGGTACACCTCGCGGTACCGGTAGCTCGCCAGCGCCCCGGACGAGGTGACCCGCGCCAGGGTGAGCGGGGAGAGCTCCACGAGGACGAGCACGTCCGGGTTCGCGGCGCGGATCTGCGTGCCCAGTCGGTCGGCGCGGTCGTTGTAGTAAAGCAGGTTTGCCGACATCACCCGCAGGCGCGCGGCACCCTGCGGGGCCTCCTCGGCGCCGCCGGGGAGAACCTCGGGCAGGGTCCAGAACAGATGGATGGCGATCAGGGCCATGGAGATGATCATCAGCAGGTTGCGGCGGAGTGCGAAGGCCACCGCCACGGTGGCGTAGGCCGGGAGGTAGAGCAGTTCGGTCCCGGCGTTGATCGCGGAGTAGGGCCAGCCCACCGCATCGTCGAGATGGGCCAACCGGCCGAGGGCGACCCCCCCGAGCCCGGCCGCTGTGACCCACGCGACGATCACGACCAGGGGGCGGACCGGGAAGGCCGGGCGCGGCCGGGGCTCCGGGGCGGCGACCGGGATGTTCTTGTGCCGGGAGATGGGGTCGGTGTCCGGCACGGCGGAACCGGACTCCTGCGCGGAACTCACTGCACTAGAGTGCCCGGCTGGCAGGGCTGTCCGGGAGGCGGGTGCTCCCGGACAGCCCGTTCGGTGGTGAGACGTCGGTAACGGTGGGGCCGATGGCCGTGGCTTGCCGGCGCCGGGAGCCGTCGGCGCTGAAGTCGTCGGCGCCCGTGCGACGGCTATCGGTGACCGGTCAGGTGGCGGCTGTGGCGCCGACCAGTGGGCGCGCCCGTTCGTGCCATTCGCGGACCGCCACCGTCGGGTGCGTGTCGAGCTCACGGTCCAGCTCCCGCAGCTTCTCGGTGACCCGGGAGGACGACAGCTGCCCGGCGACGGAGACGGCTCGGTAGCCCGCCTCCAGGGCGGCCTCCAGGTCCGGAGTCGGTCGGCGCAGGTAGGCCAGGGCGAGGTCGGCCTCGGCGTAGCTGCGGGTTCGGGCGCGCGCCGCGCCCTGCAGGCTCCGGGCCTCGAGCAGTTTCGTCTCGGCCGGTCGGGCGTGGCCCAGCAGTAACAAGCAGTGACCATGGCACTCGGCGACGTCGCCGGCGTTGTAGTGGCCGGCCCAGGACGGTCCGTCGTCCCCGTCGCTGCGCGCGATCGCCCGGTCCATCTTGTCCAGGGCCTCTATGCAACCGGCCTCGTCACGGTTGCGTGCCAGCGCCCAGGCATGCTTGTCGTGCAGCATGGCCTGCACGGCATACGAGGAGTGCCGCACCGCGCGGCCGAGGGCCGCCCGGGCCAGGGCGAGGCTCTGCCGGGGATGGCCCAGCCGGGCGGCCTGGTCGCTCATCGCGGACAGCACCCGGCCGGCGAGCATGGCGTCGTCGGCGTGCTCGGCGAGGCTGAGGGCCTGGATGTAGTAGCGCTGCGCGAGGGCCTGCCGGTTGCTGTCCTGGGCGAGCCACCCGCTGAACTGGGTCAGCTCGGCTAGCGCACTGAACAGGTCGGGGCTCGGCCGTCCCTCCCGGGCGGCCCGGGCCCGGTCGTGCAGAAAGGCGACGACCTGAGGCCGGATCTCGTCGCCGCCGAACTTCGCGTCCAGCCGGCGGAAGGTCTCGGTCATATCCCGGATCACGGTGCCGGCGGAGGCTCCCGTCGGTTCCGGCCCGACGATCCGGTCAACCACTCCGGTGAGGCTGGAGAGGACCGGATCAGCGAAGGCCGATGCGATGAAGGCCGTTCCGTCGTGTAACAGGTCGCGTCGCCGCATGTCTCGCCCCGATAGTCCGGCAAGGGTGCTGAGGGTCTCGGTGGGTGCGTTCGAGCTCGACAGCCCGAGGTCGTCGCGTTCATAGGACTCCCCGCGCCAGCCCAGATCCACCGGCCGGACCGGGTATCCCAGGGCCGCGGACATCTCGGCCGCCGCGAGTTCGGCGACCATCGGGTCACGCGGCCGCATCCCGCGACGCCAGTGACCGACGGTGGTCCTGGCCAGGCCCAGTTCGATCCGGCGTTGATGGCGGGCGCGGGCGTTCACCTGCCGGGCGAACCGGGTGTCGGATACCCCGGCCTCCCGCAGCAGGCGCGCGAACTGGGTCGCGGGAGAGGGATCTTCAGACGACGTATTCGACATGTGTCCCCCGTCGAGGTAAAGATGACTTAAATCCACAATGTCGGTGCCTTGCGCACCTCTTGGGCAGAAAGTAGCCGAGCAGTCACCTTGTAAGGAAGAGGGTGTGCATAACCCGGCCGGAATGCACGACGAGTCGGGACCGGTGCCTCTAGCGGATCCCCGGATGACCGGTAAAAGAAGGTGCGGAATATCTCAATCGGTTACGGAAAGCGGCGGATCCATTTTCTGCACATACATCTGCATGGCGCGTCTGCACGCCCCGGGGGGCGCGGAGGGCCGGAGAGGGGCCCGGACGGATCGTCATCGGGGGCGTCTTGTCCCGCTCTGGGGGGAAGCGGCCGTGACGATGCATCCGGCCGGGGGTATGGTTCCGCCCGGCCGGACGGACTAGGCTCCGTGACGGGGCGTAGTCGCCACCCGGTTTCGGCCCGGCTGTCCAGGTCAGGGGCGTACTGCGGTCCGCGTCACGTCGTCGATCACTGAGCGTGTGAGCGCTCCAGATGCGACGATGCCGAGAGCACTGACATCGGATGTTGGCTACGGAGGCCCCAAGGCGTGAACATCGTCGTTACCGTCAAGCAGGTTCCTGACACCTGGGCGGAGAAGAAGCTCGACGCCGCGGACAAGACTGTCGACCGTAAGAGTGTCGACAACGTCATGAACGAGATGGACGAGTACGGGGTCGAAGAGGCCCTGAAGATCAAAGAAGCGCACGGGGGCGAGGTCACCGTCGTCACGATGGGACCGGCCAAGGCGGCCGAGACGATCCGCAAGGCCCTGTCGATGGGTGCGGACAAGGCCGTGCACCTGACGGACGACTCGCTGCACGGGTCGGACGCGCTGGCGACGTCCGCCGCGCTGGCGAAGGTGATCTCCACGCTGTCACCCGACATCGTCATCACCTCCAGCGAGGCTTCCGATGCCCGTGGCGGCGTCATCGGTGCCCTGCTGGCGGAGCGGCTGGCCCTTCCCCAGCTCACCCAGGCCCGCAAGGTCACGGTGGACCCGGCCGCGGGCAAGGTCACGATCGAGCGTCTCGCCGACAACGGCTACGCCCTGGTCGAGGCGAGCCTGCCGGCCGTGGTCGCCGTGGTCGAGAAGATCAACCAGCCGCGTTACCCCTCGTTCAAGGGCATCATGGCGGCCAAGAAGAAGCCGCTGACGACGTTGTCCGCCGCGGACGTGGGTCTGGACGCCAGTGCGGTCGGGCTGGCCGGCGCCACGTCGACGGTCGTTGCTTCGGAGCCCGCGCCGCCGCGGTCGAGTGGCACGATCGTCAAGGACGAGGGCAACGGCGGCACGAAGGTCGCGGAGTTCCTCGCGGCGCAGAAGCTTATCTGAGGGGTTTTGTCCGATGGCTGAAGTTCTCGTGCTCGTCGAGCACGCCAATGGTGAACCCAAGAAGGTCACCGCGGAACTGCTGACGCTCGCCCGTTCGCTCGGCGAGCCCGCCGCGGTGTTCCTCGGAGCGCCGGGCACCTATGCGAAGGCCAAGGAGTACCTCGCGCAGTATGGCGCCGCCAGGGTCTACGTCGTCGAGTCGGAGGACGTCGTCGGCTACGTGGGCGCGCCGGCGGCGGAGGTGCTGGCCAAGCTGGTCGCGGACGCGTCGCCGGCCGCCGTACTGGTCGCCGCCACCGCGGATTCGCGGGAGATCGCGGCCCGCGTCGCCGCGAAGACCGACTCGGGCCTGATCTGGGACGCCGTCGCGCTGGCCCCCGACCTGGTCGCCACCCAGGGTATCTTCGGCGGCTCGACGATTGTCACGTCGAAGGTCGTCAAGGGTGTTCCGGTGGTCGTCGTCCGGCCGAACTCGATGGCGCCCGAGGCCGCCCCCGTGACGCCGTCCGAGCAGACGGTGGACATCGCGATCTCCGACGCCGCGAAGGGGGCCAAGATCGTCGACCGTGTCGTCGAGGCGAAGTCCGGCCGCCCGGACCTCACCGAGGCCCAGGTCGTCGTCTCCGGTGGTCGCGGTCTGGGCGCCGCCGAGCACTTCACCCTGGTGGAGAAGCTGGCCGACACCCTCGGCGCCGCGGTCGGCGCGTCGCGTGCCGCCACCGACGCCGGGTGGTACCCGCACCAGAACCAGGTCGGGCAGACCGGCAAGACGGTGTCCCCGCAGCTCTACATCGCGGTCGGCATCTCCGGCGCGATCCAGCACCGGGCCGGGATGCAGACGTCCAAGACGATCGTCGCGATCAACAAGGACCCGGAAGCGCCGATCTTCGAGTTCGCGGACTACGGGCTGGTCGGCGACCTGTTCAACGTCGTCCCGCAGCTCATCGAGGCGATCGAGAAGCGCAAGGCCGGCTGATCGATCGATCCCGCGGACCGGCCACGGCCGGGCGTCCACTGGTCTCGGCGAGGGTGGCGCCCGGCCGTCGTTCAGGATCCATGCCCGTGCGTCACCCCCGCGGGTCCTCGCGCACCCGGAGCACCACCAGCGTGAGGTCGTCGTGGTCGATCTCGCCCGCGTCCTTGAGCTGGTGGGCGAGCCCCTCCAGGTTCGGCTTGCGCAGGTCGGGAAGTCGCCGCCAGACCTCCGGATCGGTCCAGGGCAGGGTGTAGAGCCACTTACTGATCGCGTCGCTGCCGAGCAGGAAGACCTCCCCCGCCTCGGCGAAGCCTCGCCGCACCCGCACCGGCCAGCCCTCCTCGGTCGGCGCGAGCCGACGGGCCCGCCCGAGGTCGCTGGGCACCAGGTCGGGGGTGCTCGTGAAGGCGGCCGATGCGGAGTACGGGAAGAACTCGGGTTGCGCGCCCGCCAGGATGGCCGTCGGCGAGGGCACCCGGACCAGGCAGGAATCGCCGACCGCGATCGCCTCCCACTCCAGCCGGCCGTCGTGTTCGTTCTCCTCGCTCCTGAACTGCAGTCCAAGAAACGTGGCGAACGCCGCTTCCGTCGCACCGACGCCCTGGAACCGCCAGTCGTCGGGATCGACCGTCGGCGGCCTCAGGTTCCAGATCCTGATCGTCTCGCGGAACCATTCGTAGATGCCCTCGGCCGAGGCCCCGATCGGCGGCGGCGTGTTGACGTATCGCGTGACCAGCAGGTTTGCCCACCGCCGCACGTCGACCCCCTCCGACGCGCCATCCGCGACGGCTGCCCGCCGGCGCGCCGTGCTTACCATCGTCGCGTCTTCGGAGACATAGCCGCTGTTCTTCGGTAGCCACACCTGCACCCGGCCCGTGACCCGCACTCCCGCACCTCTCCTTCCTCGGGACCCACCGCCGCCGTCGGCCCACCGCTCCACTCAGGCGTCGACCTGAGCCACCTGGGTGCCGACGGTGAGGGCGAGGACGATCGCGTCGGGTGTCGCGTTGGACACGAATCCCCGGGCGCCGGGCCGGGTCTGCACGCCCAGGCGCTCCGCCGCGGTGCGCATCAGCGGCGGCAGCTCGCTCGACATCCGGAACAGCCCGCGAGCCCACTCGTCGGACAGCTCGGACTCGGCCGCGGGGAAGGTGGTGGTGGTCTGCGCGAGCGCGGAGATGCTGATGTTGAACAGCAGCAGGTTGCCGTCCGCGGTGCGCAGCGACCGTAGCCGGTCGGCCCACATCTGCACCTTCTCGGGCTCGCCGTCGGTGGCGGCTCCATCGGTGATGTTGATGATGATCGGCGGGAAGGAGTCCTGGTGGTTCTGGGCCCAGCCGGAGGCGAGGCTTC
Organism: Frankia sp. CeRuru1; assembly: GCF_977966315.1. Lineage (NCBI taxonomy): Bacteria > Bacillati > Actinomycetota > Actinomycetes > Frankiales > Frankiaceae > Frankia > Frankia sp. CeRuru1. The sequence goes on along the minus strand of NZ_CDWWEW010000047.1, from coordinate 3,861 downwards.
CGGCCATATCGAGGGCGGCGCACATCGGGGTGAGGCCCGCCCCGAACGGTTCGAACCACACCGGCATCGAGGAGCCGTGACGCTCCTCCCGGCGCAACACGGAGGCGAAGAGGTCCGGTACCGAGACCAGCCACTGGCCGGCGAGCGCTCCGGTGAACAGTGAGCGGGCCTCCGCGCCGCTGTAGCCGAGCACGGCGATGTCGTAGTAGGGACGCGGACCCTCGCCGCGCTCCTTGCTGCACCGGCGGATGATCATCGCGAGGGTGTCGTTGACGATGTCGGCGAGGGCCTGCGCCTTGGAGATGCCGGGACGCCCGGCGATCGGGTAGTTCATCGAGTCGGACTGGTCCAGCAGAAAGATGAAGCAGCCCGGGGCACGCCGGTCGATCTGCTTGGTGTAGGGCATGGGCGTCGCGCTTCCTCAGGAATCGGATCAGTACCGGGGGAGGTGGTCGTCGGCGGAGAGAGCGCCCGGGGGATCGCCCGCCGGGTTCGTCGGGAGGATGTCCGGCCAGGGCTCGCCGGCGGCCACCCGCCATGAGTTCGGACATGCGCGGCAGGCGTAGGACGCGTCGACCTGGACGCTCCCGCACGAGCACTGCGGGTCCTCCAGCAGCGTCCGCCGATCGATCACCTCGACTCCGATCGGGTGGACGGCGGCGCCCGCGCGCTCATGGGCCGGTCCCAGGGCGGCCGGGACCGGCGGTGCCGGCCGCGGATACCGAGTCGGCTGAAATTCGGCCGGCTGGAAGTCCCCGGGCAACGCCGGTTCCGGGTAGGTGCCGCGACCGGTCACGGCGTGGATGAAGCCGGCCAGCGGAACCACGGCGAGGCCGACCGCGAAGATCAGAAGCCAGCGCAGCGCGGTGCCGATCCGGTCGGGGCCGTAGGTGCCATCGTGCACTGTGGCCGGCACCAGGATCTTGCGGTCGTCACCGATCGCCTCGACCGTGTCCGGAAGTGCCTCGGCCACCTTGCGGACGTCCGGGCGGGCGCCCGGACCGACGGCGACGAGCAGCCGGGCGCCGACCTCGGCGAGCCGGGGGACGTCGGCGGCCGGCACCCCGAGCGACGGGACGCCGGCCGTGGCCGACGCCGCGGGTGGGATGTAGGGGGTGAAGGCCGGGCCGTCCTCCCCCGTGCCGCGGGTGAATCGGGGCGGGAGCGGGACGTGGAGCAGCTCACCGTCCTTGAGCGAGTGATCGGCCACGGCGTCCGGGTGGACCCCGAGTGCCGCGGCGATCTGTTCCCGGGTCTCCCCGGCCCGCACCTTGTACTGGATGAACAGCTCGGGCTCGTCCGGCCGCGGCGCCGACGACGCCACGAGTATCACCTGGTCGACGTCGTCCCCGCCGGCCGCCCGCAGGGCCTGGTCGGCGGAGGTCGTCACCAGGATCCTGATCGGCGACGGAGCCGTTCCGCCTCCGCCCGAGATCAGGCCGACGACGGCGATCGTGACCGCGGCCACGAGGATGCAGACCCCGATGATCCGCTGGTGGCGGCTCGGCCACGCGGTGTCGTCCGGCCCGCCTGACGGCGCCATGCCGCCTCCCTTCGGTTGTCTCGAGCCTTCGGTCGTCCTGTATCAACCAACGGTGAGGATGATCAGGATGAGTGCGAGGATGGCCAGGGCCGCGAGGACGAGAGCCGCCGTGCGCGACCCGGAGCCGCGGTTCGGCGTGGATCCGGGGGGCGATGCCTGCTGTGCCCCGTCGCCGGCCGCGGAGGTCGCGCCGGGCCGGCTGGAACCCGAGGCGCCACCGGCGCCCGCGGCCGTGCCGCCCTGACCCGCCGAGGGACCGGTGTTCGGCGATGTCCTGGTCGTCGCGTCCCAGAGATTCCGTCCCGCCGCTGGGGTGCCTGGGGTGGCCGACGGTGAGGGTGGGGTCG
>NZ_CDWWEW010000047.1:0-1292 GCF_977966315.1 Frankia sp. CeRuru1 | reverse complement strand
GCCCTGGCTGGGATCGATCGGCTTCGTCGGGACGGACGCCTGGCTCGGTTCCCACCAGGAACTCCCCGCGCCGAGGGACGGCGCGACCGCCTCGCTGACAGGCGCGTCCGGCAGGGCGCTGTCGGCGTCGCGCAGCAGCGTCGGCAAATCGACGTCAACCGCCGGCGGCCCGAGGCAGAAGCGCCGCAGCAGCGGGACGAGCCGACGGACCTCGCCGTCCCGGCTTGCGGCGAGTCGTGACCAGATCGGCGTGTGGTCGGGCTGGGCGAGGTCGGACGCGCTCAGGATGAGGTTCTCGTCGCGGTGGAACTCTTCCCACAGGGCCGGGTCGGCGGCGACTGCCAGCACCGAGAGGTAGATGACGAGACCCGGGAAGGTGTCGACGCGGCGGTCCCAGTAGCCCGTTGACTGCCGGCGGGGGTGCTGGTAATGGCGATGTCCATGCTCGTCCGGCGGCAGGTGCGCGACCGTCGGGACCCAGACCGAGTCCAGGTCCACGAGGCGTACTGAACCTTGTTCGGTGACGAACACGTTGCCGTGCTGCAGATCGCCATGGGCGATCTCGGCCTTGCTCATCTCACCGAGTAGAAGCTTCCATTCGGCGGCGAGGTCATGCAGCGCTTCCGGAGAGGCGAGGTGCTGGCGGACGTAGGTCCGCAGGGTGGTGCCCTGGACCTGGTCCATGACGACCACCGGCCACCATTTCTCGCCGACCCGCACTCCCTGCGCGACCCACTCGGCTTTCGGGAAGGCCGACAGCACCCGATGACGACGTAGATGATTCGTTACCGCCGCGTAGCGTTCGGCTCCGCCGGTCAGCGGCCGGGTCGGACAGCGCAGCGCGAAGGCACTGCCCGTCGCCGCTCCGAAGAAAACGACCGCCGACTCGCCGGTGACCTGCACCGGGGCACCGAAAGCGTCCCGTTCGAACCGGGCGGTCCGCAGCCGTGGATCCGTGAATACCTCCGCGCCAGTAGAGACCGCCGCCTCGAACTGGCCACCATTCGGCCAAACTCCCGCGCCGAGCACGCCGCTTCCCCCTGGGACGGACCGTCGGAAGTAACCGCCACCGTCGTTCAACCGGTGATCGTCCTTGCCTGTCGGACATTAGCCGACCGTGGATCGGCTTGTCCATGTGCTCGGCGACCGAGAAGCCCATGGACCTCAGGTGATCGCCGTGATCCCGCCTCAGGATGGTTTCTTCGCGGAAGGCGACCGCGATCGGGGATCGGCTTGTCGCCGGCCGCCCCAACCATTCAATCCCACAATTTCACCGGGGGTCGGGTTCGCAG